>JACDAK010000352.1 GCA_013695495.1 Blastocatellia bacterium
AATATGGGTCGAGCACCCAGTTTACTGCGGTCGTGACTACCGGCGATGTCGCGGCGGCCTCAGATTCAAACCCGAAGAGCCTGTAATTCTCTTTTGCCCACCGAAGACGAAACTCAGCGCCGAAGAGATAACTGTCCGGCGTTCGAGTAACCTTCCCAGGGTGAATGCGGCAGTACACCAAGGTCATTTCCACTCTGCCGATCTCGGTTTTCGTTCGCAGCATAGCCGTGTGAACCATGTCCGCATTATTGCGTTGGTTTTCTGGGTATGGAACGGAACGCATCAGTTCGGTTCTGACGACTGATGCCGATTGGTTTAAATAATAGGAGGTTAAGAAATCGATTGGCCGTAGACGTCGAAAGAATTCATCCTCTAAGCAAGAGGACCTGACTATTGTGGCCCCCTGAAATACCGCGACGTTGGTCGTTACCGCACCGATCTCCGGATGTTTATCGAGATATTTGAGTTGGTGCTCTATTTTTTTGGAGCTCCATAGATCATCGGCATCCAGAAAAGCGATAACTTCGCCTTTCCCTTCTCGAATGCCCCGATTTCGAGCCCCCCCTTCGCCTCTGTTAGATTGCCTGATGACGCGAACAGGCCCTCCAAAGGATTCGGCGATATCCGCAGACCCGTCAACTGAGCCGTCGTCAATGACGATCACCTCGTCAACAGGTCGTGTCTGGCAAAGTACTGAGTCAATGGTATCTCGTATAAAAGGTGCCGCGTTGTAGCAAGGAATGACAACCGACACGCGATCTATTTTTGAAGCATCAGACCTCATATTTACCGGCAATCAGAAGTGATACCTTTAGTGGTCTAGTGACTGCAAATCACTTTTTCTTACAACCACAACCGGGAGCTTACGTGACCCCCAAATTATAGTTTGGCGTAAATCTGGGATCAACTGTGGCCCCATATGAGTTGCTCGCTTTTAAAGCCCGCAAGAGGCACACCGCCCGACGGTAGGGCAGACCGATGAACGAATCGATCAGGAAGCGTCTTTACCCGAAAATATTTCGGACTTTGTCCATGAAAGACGAGTCCGAAAAATCTTTGTCTTCGACATCTGCGAGTTGCTCGAGCAGCTTGCGCTGCTCTTTTGTCAGCGATTTCGGGGTAATTAGGGTTACCGCAACGAACAGGTCACCCTTGCCGCGGCCCCCGAGTGCGGGCATTCCTTGCGACTTGATCCGAAAGACCGTGCCCGTTTGAGTTCCTGCCGGGATCTTCAGATCTTCCTCGCCATCCAAGGTTTTGACCTTGATTTCGGCACCAAGCGCCGCTTGGCCGAACGTGATCGGGACCGCGGAATAGAGGTTCGCTCCCTGGCGTTCGAAGGTTTCGTGTTCGGCTACGTGGATGACCACGAACAGATCGCCGGCGGGCCCGCCGTTGATGCCGCCTTCGCCCTCGCCCGTAACCCGCAGACGCGAACCCGTCTCGACGCCAGCAGGTATCTTTATCTCAAGCGACTTCTCTCTCTCGACCCGCCCTTCGCCGCGGCAGTCTTTGCAGGGGTTGCGAATGATCTGGCCCTTACCGGCACAGTTTGGGCAGCTGCGCATCACACTAAAGAAACCTTGCTGATAACGAGTTTGCCCGCTGCCGCTGCACGTGATGCATGTCTCGGGCTTGCTTCCCTCTTCAGTACCGCTGCCTGCGCACGTATCGCATTTCTCTAGCCGCGGAATGCTGAGCTTTTCGTCCGTACCGTTTGCGGCATCCTCGAGCGAGATCTCAAGATCGTAGCGAAGATCGGCCCCACGCTGTACCGTGGTGCGTCGTCCGCCGCGTCCGCCGAACATGTCGCCGAACCCGAAAAGATCGAAAATATCCTCAATATTCGAAAATCCGGGATCGAATCCGCCGCCGCCCATACCGGCGTGGCCGAACCGGTCATACTGTGCACGCTTCTGCGGGTCAGAAAGCACCGCGTAAGCCTCTGCACACTCTTTGAACCGCTCCTCAGCAGTGGGGTCGCCCGGATTCTTGTCCGGATGATATTTGATCGCGAGTGTCCGGTAAGATTTCTTGATCTCAACCTCGGTAGCGGTTCGCGAAAGGCTTAATACTTCGTAATAATCTCGTTTGCTCATAATCCAACACCGGGTGTCGCCCTCATCTGACGAACGAAGCGTCAGCCCAAGGAAATGAACTGACGCTTCTTCAATTTTGCGACATACGACCGAATTTCTCAAGTCGGAGCTACACCCCGGCAAGCATTGATTCGGTGATCCGATTCGCCGCGGCCTCAACCTTGTCAAGAGATTGCTTGATCTCGCCCAGATCATCCGTGACGAGCGAATCTTCCGCCACGTTGAGCGTTTCAACGATCTCACGCTGCTCATCAGGCGTAAAGCCTCGGCCAAACTCAGCGATAGCCTTCCGGGCGTTTTTGATCATCCCGTCGAGCCGGTTCTTGTATGTGATGAGCTCACGCTCTTCGCGGTCGCGGTCTACGGAGACTTCGGCTTCGTTGATCAGCCGATCGATCTCATCCGGCGAGAGTCCTGACGACGGCAGGATCTGCATCGCTTGCTCAAGGCCGGTCATCTTGTCTTGTGCCGAAACGTTGACGATACCGTTAGCGTCGATCTCGAAACTCACGTCGATCTGCGGAACTCCACGCGGTGCGGGCGGGATGCCGACGAGCTCAAATTTCGCAAGGCTTCGGTTCTCGCGTGCGATCTCTCGCTCGCCCTGTAGAATGTGGATCTCGACCGACTGTTGGTTGTCCACCACGGTCGTGAAGGTCATCGCGTTCTTTAGCGGAATACTTGAGTTGCGCGGGATGAGCTTAACGTAAAGCCCGCCGCGGGTTTCGAGTCCGAGGCTCAAGGGCAAAACGTCTAGAAGCACGATGTCCTTGACGTCGCCGGTGAGCACGCCGCCCTGAATGGCTGCTCCCATTGCGACAACTTCGTCGGGGTTGATCTCGGCAGACGGTTCCTTGCCGAAAACATCGGTAACGGTCTTCATGATGATCGGCGAACGGGTCTGCCCTCCGACGAGAATGACCTTGTCGATATCCGACGGCTGCAGCTTCGCGTCCCATAGAGCTTTCTGACACGGCTCGACCGAAGCTTCGACAAGATCCTGAACAAGTTCTTCAAATTTCGCACGCGAAAGCTCTGCGTTGATGTGCTTGGGGCCGCTCGGGTCCGCCGCGATAAACGGCAGGCTGATGGTGGTCTCGGTCGCTGTCGATAGTTCACATTTCGCACGCTCTGCTGCTTCTTTGAGACGCTGAAGCGCAAGGCGGTCTTCCGACAGATCGATACCGTTTGCAGACTTGAAATCTTCGGCCAGCCAGTCGATGATCCGCTGATCGAAATCTTCACCGCCGAGAAACGTGTTGCCGGACGTGGATAGAACTTCAAAGACGCCATCGTTGATCTCGAGTATCGAAATATCGAACGTTCCGCCGCCAAGATCGTAAACGGCCACCTTTTCGCATTTGTTCTTCCCGAAACCGTAAGCCAGCGCAGCGGCTGTGGGCTCGTTAATGATGCGTTCTATCGCAAGACCCGCGATCTTGCCTGCGTCGCGTGTCGCCTGTCTCTGCATATCGTCAAAATATGCGGGAACTGTGATGATCGCCTCTGTGATCCGATCCCCGAGAAATTCTTCTGCCGCCAGCTTGAGCCGCTGAAGCACGATCGCCGAGATCTCCGGCGGGCTGTATACCCGATCAAGTACTTTGATATGAGCGTCGCCGTTGGGTGCCTCGACAATCTCAAACGGCACAGTCGAGCGCATCTTTTCGACTTCCGGCGCATTGTATTTGCGGCCGATCAAGCGTTTGACGGCGTAGAGCGTGTTGGCCGGATTCGTAACGGCCTGCCGTTTCGCGATCTGCCCCACCAGCCGCTCATCCTTGTCGGTGAAGCCAACAACGGAGGGTGTCGTGCGGCCGCCCTCTCTGTTCGAAATGATCTGTACGGCTCCGGTTTCCAGGACAGAAACGCAGCAGTTTGTGGTTCCGAGGTCGATTCCTATTACTTTGCTCATAAAAACTTCCTTAATAGTGGATTCATGCGGGACCGGATTAGCCGGCGTTCTGATCGGTGAGTTCGTTCTCAGGTGTGGTCTGTGTCGGGACGGCCTCCGCGGGGCGTGCGAAGGTCTCAAATTCAAATTCTGCGGGTTCGGGCAACGGTGCTTCCTTGCGCTCGTTCTTGGCGGCGGGGGCTTTCCAAACCTTTACCATGGAATGCCGCAAAACGCGGTCGCCGACACGATATCCGCGAATCAGTTCTTCGCAAATCGTATTGTCGGGGTGCTCATCGCTTTCCTGCACGGCAACGGCTTCGTGGTAGATCGGGTCGAACGGCGTGCCGACCGCCGCGATATGCTCGATACCCATTTCACCGAGAATCGATTCGAGTTGCCGCCCGACGAGCTCAATGCCGGTGAAAAACTGTGCAAATCCGGGATCTTTCTCTTCAGGCATATTGCCCGCGAAATCCAGTGCCCTGTGAAGATTGTCGAGTGCGGGGAGCATTCTTCCGGCTAGGTCGGCCGTATGGGTGTTTATCGACTCTGACCGCTCCCGCTCGGTTCGCGAACGGTAATTTTCAAAATCCTTCGCTCGGCGTTGGGAAGTGACGAATATCTCTTCCCGCTCTGTCTCGAGTTCACCGACGTAGCTTTTTAGCCGGTCGACCTCGTCGCCGAGGGCGGCAAGCTGAGTCTCGAGCCGTTTTTCTTTGTCAGCCGCGGGCGGGGCTTTGAAGGATTCTACCAACTCGGCGACAACTACTTCATCGTCCGGCTTTTCGTCAGTTTCGATGGCCGGTTCGACCTCGATCTTGACGAATTCGGGATTTGCATCGTCGAAGGTTGTCGAGATCTCGAACGTCGTTTCTGACGTTATGTGGAGGTCCTTTTCTTTCTCTTCGAGTTCACGAATAAAGTCGTCGACGGAGACAGCGTCGTCGGAGGCATTATCGTCACCGTCCAGAACCTCAAGTTCTTCAATTTCCTGATCTTGATCCATTTGAGAATTGAACCGCGGACCGGTTCTGAGTTGATTAGTTGTTCGAGATCTCTTTCGACATCATCTTTTCGAGGACAGTCGCTACGTAAGAAACGATCGATATCATTCGTCCGTATTCGATGCGAGTGGGGCCAAGCACTGTAAGTGTGCCTACTGCTGAGCTGTCGCCGATACGGTATGGAGCCGAGATCAGCGTGCAGTTTTGAAGCGAGGGCGTGCGATTCTCAGAACCGATCACGACCTGAACATCTCCCTTGTTGGTAGTGTCGCGGGCGATGCACTCATTCAAGATCTGAATGAGTCGGGACCTTTCTCCGATCGTGGAAAGCAGATCACGCAGCCTCTCAAGATCGGCGAAATCTCGTTTGGTGAGGATATTCGCGGTACCCTCTACATACACCTCATTGGGCGTATCCACTTCGTCTTCAATGCTTTGCGAGCATAAGATGACAGTGGTCTCGAGCAGTTTGTCAAAGAGTGCCTTCTCATCATGCATCCGCTTAAGGACTGCTAGCCGAATTTCAGCGAGCGTTTTTCCGGCGTACTCAGAGTTGAGATAATTGGCACATCGGTCGAGTTCCTCTTTCGCGAACGAAACGTTCAGTCTGATTATTCGGTTGTGTACCTGATTAGGAGGCGAAACCAGAACTATGAGGATGCGGTTGTCAGATAGATTGACGAACTCGATATGCTGCAGGCGGTCGCCCGCCAGACTTGGCGAGACTACGATGCCCACGTTATTTGAAAGAACAGAGAGGAGCTGTGATGTGCGCTCCATCAGGCGATCAGGCGTTCCCGCCAACTCACCCACGCTAAACCCGAATTCATCACCGATGCGGTGAAGATCTTCGTTGGAGATGCTTAAGACACCCAGCAGATTGTCAACGTAAAACCGATAACCCTTGTCCGTCGGAACCCGGCCAGCCGAAGTATGCGGCTGTTCTAGAAGCCCGCGGTCTTCAAGTTCGCCCATGACGCTTCTGATAGTCGCTGAACTAAGCCCCGGAGCGTCCGCAAACCTGTCCGCAATAGCCCTCGAACCCACAGGTTCGCCTGTAACAAAATGTTCGTTAATTATCGCCGAAAGGATCGTTTGCCCGCGAGAATCGGGAAAATTACGGCCTTTCTCGATCTTATGGTGTGTGGTGCGAACCGGCATCTTATCAAGGCCTGTTTGAAGCAAGCCGCATTCAAGCGGTATGCTCCTTTATTAGGAATAGCATTTTGCACGAATGCATGTCAATGAATATTAGTTAAACTTTGATAAACACAGCCGAAATTCAATCTTTTTACCATGAGGCTTTTCGTCGGCTCGACGGAATACGGGGCATTCCCCCAATAAACATCTCGTTTTATCCATACGTCGGCATCAACCATACGATCAGAGTTAGAGACGGCGAGGTGCACGTACGCATCTCGGAATTATGCCGGGATATGCCGGCCGCGGCGCATCAGGCCCTAGCGCTTATTCTCGTATCAAAGCTTTACCGCAAACGGCTCGCCCGGGATGTTACCGAGCCCTATTCGGAATATATTAAGTCTGACAGGATTCGAGAGCGATCGGTGGAGAATCGACGTGAGCGGGGCCGCAAGATGCTCAGCGGCACACAGGGCGAGCATTATGATCTGGATGAGCTATTTAACGATCTGAATGCTAAATATTTCAGCCGCAAGCTGGCGAAGCCTGCTCTTTCGTGGTCGGCCCGCAAGACTTATCGGATCTTAGGTCATCACGATTCCACACACGATGCAATAATCATCAGCCGCTCGCTCGATTCGATTGAGACGCCTCGGTATGTGATCGAATATGTGCTGTATCACGAGATGCTGCATGTTCATCACCCCACCGTTCACCACAACGGACGGCGGTATAACCACACACCCGCGTTTCGACGGGACGAAGAACGCTTTGAATGTTTTCATCAGGCTGAACGATGGATTGAGCAGAACGTGCGTCGGTTAAAACGTGCGGTGAAAAAAAAGGCCCGGTGATCATTCGGCGGCGAACTGCGAGATGATCGTGCCGATCAGGCCGAAGTTAGAGGTCGTCGTGCGGTCGATGCCGTTTCTGTGAAAACGCGTTTCGGTCAGGGAATAGGTTCTGACGTTTTCTGACTTGCGTGTCGAGAGGACGTCTGCGATGAATCCGGCGGTGATCGTGTCTTGCGCTTGGGTCGCTGCGGCGGCCGTGGAAGCTTCGAATTGCCCTCCGCATGTTTTCTGCGTCGTAGCTCTCGCTGCATTCAGCATCCCCCTTGCGCCTTCGGCGTCCCCTACGGTCAGCGTCGAGCCATTGATCGACGCAAGCAGGCTACCATCGCGCGACGGCCAGGAGCGAGCCTGGCCTACAACTTCCGGAGCTTTCCCAAAATCAAATTCTTCCCCGAGCCCCTTTCTTATCGCCGCCTCATCGTTCACGGTTGCGATTATTAACATCCGCTCTCCTGCGTCATCCAGTTTCACCGTGTGGATAACGGGGCCGATACCGCTTAGGAAAGCCTCCGGGTCGTCAATGCCGTAGGGCTCGAAAGTACTTGCCCCGAATGCCAGCAGGATGCTGCCGGACGCCCGATCCGTAAGTTTCGGTGCGGTCAAAAGCACGCTGCGCCACGCAATTCGCGGATCGCGAAGGTCGTAACGTGTGACGCTCTCGGCAGAAGACGGGACGGCGACCGCACCTTCTCTCGTTCCTGACGGAACAAGTGTTTCAGCAAATATGGCCGCGACCTCCGGGTTTAACGCGATGTTATAGGTGTCTTCGACGCAGCCGCCGGTTTTTACGGAGGTCCATGTAAGTTCACGCATCGAGTTGCGGAGGAGTTCCGGCAGCACGCGGGCGATGAAGGTTTGCACCTCCGACTCTTCACTCGAACGCTTAGCCATCGCGACGCCGGCGATGGTCGCGATCTGTGCGATTCCGTCTGCAGCTACATAGCCCAACGCAAGACGGTCGCCGGACGTGACCTTCGGGTTCGAGGTCATGCTCGGAAGCTCGCCAGTCCTTACAGCAAGAGCTTTTTCGATCGCGGTCTCATCATTTCCGAAAAATATCGCGCTCCCCAACACCAAAGAGTAAGCTTTGCGGCCATCCTCCGCGGTCCAGGTATAGTAGCGCCCGCCGTGCTTCTCAGATGTTTCCAGTACCGTACCGCCGCCGTAGGTTTCATTGATGAACCCGCCCAAACGCTCTTCGACAAAACTATTGACCTGAAAAGTGTAAAACCCGGTTTCCGCGACGGCGACAAAGCGCGGCTGGAACGTGAGTATCGAATTCTCTTCGGTAACGGGCTGTTCGATCGTCTCAAATCCGGTGACGGCGATGCCGAGACGGATTCCGTCGATTGCTCGCAGATCCGGAACCGTCGCCGCGGCTTCGTGGAAGCTTGAATCGTCCGTAACAGCTCGAATCGCCTCGCCGAGGTCGCGCGTTTCCAAATAAACTAGAGCATCCGCGGGGAGCACAGATCGCGGATCGACCGGCGTCGGGCGGCAGCCGGCGGCCAGCATGCACAAGGCGATGGCTAAGAGAAGGGGGCCTCGACGGCCGCTTAATGTGGATCGGATTGTGGTAAGATTCGAAGCCATGACGGACACCATTTTTTCTAAGGATATCTTACAAGGCAAAGTCGCCTTTGTAACGGGCGGCGGTACGGGCATCACGGGCGGCATAGCACGAGCGATGGCGGAACACGGGGCCCGAGTGGCGATAACGAGCCGGAAAGAAGAGAATCTTTCTGCGATGAAAAGCCTTATCGAGGAGAACGGCGGCGAGTGTTTTGCAGTCGCCGCTGATGTTCGCGATTACGAAGCGGTTGAGAACGCGATAGCAAAGACCGTGGAGCATTTCGGCGGCATCGACATCGTCGTTAATGGCGCCGCGGGGAATTTTTTGTGTTCGGCAGACCAGCTTTCCGCCAACGGCTTCGGCACAGTCGTGGACATCGACACGAAGGGCACATTCAACGTCTGCCGTGCTGCATTTGAACACCTGAAAAAATCGCAGGGGCAGATCTTGAATATATCGGCGACGCTCCATTACCTTGCGACACCGATGCAGATACATGTGTCTGCCGCGAAGGCTGGTGTCGACGCGATAACCAGAAACCTGTCAGTTGAGTGGGGACGCCATGGCATCCGGGTCAATGGGGTCGCTCCCGGTCCGATCGAAGATACTGAAGGAATGAAGCGGCTCCTGCCCGAACCGCTGAAAGAGAAGATCACAAAGAAGATCCCGCTCGGTCGGTTCGGGCGGATCAAGGATATAGAAAGTGCTGCGCTTTTTCTTACGTCCGACGCCGCCGGCTATATCAACGGCGTCACGCTGGTAGTGGACGGTGGGCAGTGGCTGCTCGGAACGAGTTTGGCGTGAAGGTCAATCCAGGCCATCGACCGAAAGCATTTCAAAATCGGGTGAGGGCTTATCGAGCAGTGCGCGAAGGACGAGCATCTTGGCAAGCACACGCGTTTCGGGCCGGTCGAAACGGTTAGTCAGGGCAGCCATTCTGGCAAAATCTGTCTCGGCAAGCGGCTTGATCACCGGGTTCGCCATTTGTAGAACCGCCTTCATCCCGGGCATAAAATCGCCGCCAAATCCGCCTACCTGAACCTCGCCGTCAACGATCATTTCTTCGTTAAGGTCGATGAACTCGCCCACTCGAACGAACGCGCTTATGAGGCCGTTGCCGCGCATTATGGCGTCCTCGATTATGGGGAATGCCCGCTCAGGATCGACGTGAGCGTACCCAGAAACGAGAGCCCCCATGAGCATAAAGTCCTGATAGTTCTTGGGGTTCATTGGAACCTGGGCCGCGGCCTCTGACATTAGCTCGATACTCAATTCGCGATGGTCTGCTTTCGCGATCTGCGTAGCAACAGCGGAAAGTATCATGACCTTTTCCATCCGACCGGGCGCCGACGCAGCTAGTCCGCGTGCCTTGGTAACAAGGGGTGCTAGCTGTTCGGCGGAGACCTGTGCGCCTTCGATCGATTTGAGCTCGCCGAATACTTCACCTTCATCGCTAGTTTCGTCGTCCTCCGCCCCAGTCCTGATCTCGTTCCCGGATTCAATATCGAGACCGGAGAAGTTCTCGACAATTTCCTTCATATCTTTGAACTTTTGCCGGATTTGCGATGCCCGCGAGGGGGAATACTTTTCGATCAGCTTAGCGTAACCTGCGATCTGATATATCCGGTAGGCGCCGGGCTGATCCTCATCAGAGTCGTCGAGTGCAAGGATCTCTGTCGCGAGAGACTCCGCGAGTTCGCGAAGTTCGGCGGTTGTGAATAATAACTTATCTCCGCCGGCTTGATTTTCGTTTTGGACTGACGTGCCCAAGTTCAGCATGCCGTGTATAACAGCGAGCCGGTCATATTGATCGCGGTCGACCGTTGGCCGTTTTGCTCGTGTGAGCATTAGGGCTCCCAACTCGCGTGCTTTTTCGGGGTCCCTAGCGTGTAAACTTTTCAGAAGGGCGATGTGGTGCATCTTTACGCCGCCGTCGATGCTCTTCCGTCCGAGCTCGGCGGCACGCGACGCGTTCGTGGCGGCGATCCGCGCGATCAGTTGGATCTCTAGTTGCGGGTCCCTTGCATCCAAATATTCAGTGAACTGCGGGTTAGTGATCATCGACCCGGTGCTGCTGAAAAAGTTCATCGCCATTTCCGGTTCGTGCTCTGCAAGGCTCATCGCGATGTGCTGGCGTACGCCGAGCGCTGTCCGAAGCCGCTTGTCGGCTTGCTCTTTGGAGTTATACTCCCTCCCCAACATAACCATCATGGGTCCACGCCGTCCTACGTCTGCGGTCCCGTTATCGCCCTCCGTGTACATATTGACCTGACTATTGTAGAGACTGAGCAGAGACTTAAATTCGTCTGTCGTTGCGTTAAATAGGTCGCGGCCCTGTTTTTCGTCGTGATACCAGAGAAGCGCAGCGATCTCGCTCGTAAAGCTGATGCGGTTTTCGGCGGTTCGTAGGTTCGATATGTCGCTAAGCGTTTCGCGGACGAATCTAAGTGTCTGCTTCTTTCGTTCCTCAGCGATCTCAGTCTGAGCCTGATCCTCCGTTTGCGGGAAAGCGGTGGTTGAGACTGCAAGCAGCAGTGCGAGGGCTAAGAAAGGCAAAAACTTTTTCATATATCTCCGGGTTAGTGTGTGAATATAATAGGAGCAAATGCGCCGATAGTAAACATAATAAATCAGCACTGACGGTCGCTTTTGAAAATCGTCCGCTTAGGGTGCACAATCAGGTTGAGCCGACAAATGCTTGTAATCATCGATAATTACGATTCGTTCACATATAACTTGGTCCAATATCTGGGCGAGTTGGGTGCGGAGATGAAGATCTTTAGGAACGATGAGGTCACGGTGGATGAGGTCGAGGCGTTGGAACCTGAGAACATCCTGATCTCGCCGGGACCGGGGACGCCGGATGATGCGGGTGTTTCGCTGGATGTGATCGAACGATTCGCGGGTCGAGTGCCGCTGCTGGGCGTATGCCTGGGGCATCAAGCCATCGGGCAGCTATACGGCGGAAAGGTCGTGCGGGGGCCGGAACCGGTCCACGGGAAACCGGTTGAAGTGCGGCATGATGGCCGGACGATATTCGCATCTATCCCGGAAACGTTCGCGGCAGGCCGCTATCATTCACTTGTGGTTGAGCGTGAATCGTTGTCCGACTGCCTTGAGATCAGCGCGGAATCGCCCGACGGGTTGATCATGGGGCTGCGGCACAAAGAACATAAGCTCGAGGGCGTCCAGTTCCATCCCGAATCCATCTTGACCGAACACGGTAAGACCCTGCTCGCAAATTTTCTCAACCTCTAAATGCCGATCTCGCTTTTCAGCCATCCGTATCGTCTCGGCGTAATCGCCCGCAACGCTATGTATGACCGCGGCATACTAAGATCGCGCCCGCTCGGCGTGCGGACGATCAGCGTCGGAAACATCACCGCGGGCGGGACGGGCAAGACGCCTCTCGTGGCAAAGATCGCAGCGATGCTTGCCGAATCAGGTGAGAAAGTGTGCATCCTCACGCGGGGTTATGGAAGGCAGAATGCAGGCTCCCGCGTGATTGTAGCGGACGGAAATTTCATCGAGGATGACCCGGCTATAGCAGGCGACGAACCTGCGGAACTCGCACGTCGGTTGCAGAGCCGGGCAGTGATCATCGCAGACGCGCGTCGTTATGAGGCTGGGCTTTGGGCCAAGCAGAAGTTTGGGATAACTACATTTGTGCTGGACGACGGATTCCAACATCGTCAGGTCGCCCGAGATCTGGACATCGTTTGCGTAGACGCGACCGACCCATTTTCCGAAGGAAAGATGCTGCCTGTGGGACGGCTGCGCGAGCCCGTCTCATCTCTTCGGCGTGCAGACGCTGTGGTGATAACCCGCTTGAATCTAGTCGATTCTGTTGAAGTTATTCGCCGGCGAATCGTTGCGGCTGCTCCTGACCGTCCCGTATTCACGTGTTCCAGTGGTATCCAACTGATCACAAAGCTTTCAGACTACCTCGGCAACAAGCCGCTACCGGCAGAGATGCCGAAACGCGTCCTCACGTTTTGCGCCCTGGGAAACCCGAGCAACTTTTATCGCACTTTAGATCTAGCAGGCTATGAAATAGCGGGAAGTGTTGCATTTCCTGATCATCACTTCTACCGTTCTAACGATGTGGAAAAGATCGAGAAGGCAGCAGTAAAAGCAAACGCCCATGCCCTGGTCACAACGGCTAAAGACGCGGTAAAGCTAAAAATGGCAAAGTTTAATGCGGAATGTTACGTCGTCGAGATCGAGGCTCGCGTAAGAAATTCATCTGCATTTCACAAGCTGATCACTTCTCCACTTTCTTAGGCGGTGGGTTCTTTGTCACCCTCCGCGACGGGTTCCGTCTCCTGTTTCTGCGAAAACAAACCTGCCCGGCCCTGGTGCTCTAGCACGTGCCGGTAAACGACCGTGAAGATCGCTACGACGGGGATCGCGAGGAATACGCCCGGGATGCCCGCGACCTGTTCGCCAGCGATCACCGAGAGGATTATAAGAAGCGGATGCAAATGGATGCCGCCGCGCACAATTCGCGGGTAGGATACGTAATCGTGGAAAACGCGAAGAACGATGAGAAAGATCGCAGTGTAAAGCCCCCGCCACGGGTCGTCGCCGAATGCACCGGTTGCAGTAGCGATAATGCCTATCGATAGCGGCCCAAGCAGCGGCACAAACTCAAAGATTCCAGCTAAAATGCCGAGCAAGAGAGCATAGCGTAGCCCCATGAAATAAAATCCGACGGTGCAGATAGTGCCGATGAGAAAACACGAGATCAGCTGCGCCCGCGTGTAAGCGGCGAGCGTTTCGTTAACGTCTTGAATGATCGATTCTGCTCGTGAACGCCAGCGGCCCGGCGGAAACATCTGCAGAAAAGCAGCCCGGATGACGGCCACATCTTTCAAGAAAAAGAACGAGAGTATCGGCACGATGATCAGCCACGGCAGATACAACACGAGATTAAAAATGAAGTTGCCGAATGTGGCCGTTACACGTTCGCCCATGAACGTGACCTGATCGTTGATACGGCGTTGAAGTTCTTCCGGAATGCGGAGACGGTCATAGCCGCGGTCGAGATCATTTATCGAGCGGCGAATCGAATTGGCGTATGAAGGGATGTTCGCACCGAATTCCTTCCCCTGCTCAACGACGGCGGGTGCGAGGCTAGCGATGGCAAGACCCAGAAGCGAAAAAACACCAAGGTAAGCGATCGCTATGGCGAGCGGCCGCGGCATCAGCCGTGACAGACCGCCGGATTCAAAAGGCAGCAGAATGACACGAACCAGCGGCGCGATCAGGTACGCAAGAAATACCGACAAGATGAGCAGAAAGATCAGGTAGGTAAGGGCGTTGACGATCGTCAGGATGAATCCGCCGATGAAAAGTAGCAGAAGAGTGACGACGATCACTCTGACGATAACGCGAACCGAGAACGAAGCGGGGTCGAGGACTACTGAGTCCGGATTATTACGCGGCGGACCGACAATGTCTCCCGTAGTTGCGTGAAGTTTTTCGTTGTCGCCAGCACTCACTGGCTCGTCGCGTCGTTCGAGTTCGAAGTTTGCGGTTCGGTTGAAAGGTCCTCGACGATCAAACGTTCGCCGATCTCTTTCAGCGATTCGGGCGGCATCCTAAAATTGGAACCGAAAATAACGGCACGACCGCCGTCGGAAACTCGGGCACGGTTCACCTCGGACGGCTTGTACGAATTCAAATGGATCCGATCGTCTTCGCTGAGAGGTTCCCCATCTTTTCGGCGAAATACGTAAATGAAGCGGAATTCGGCATTCCGCATGGCGGCGAGATCGTCATCAAAGGTCGGGGGGCCGGCGGGCTCTGACGTCGTAGGGGTCGGCTCCTCAACGGCGGAATTCATAATGCGTTGGTTTGGCCCGCAGGCAGTTGCTAATACAAGCAAAACCAATGACGCTGCGGCCGCCGAAATTGAAAGCTGTCGGAACATCTATTCCTCCGCCGGATCCTCGTCCTCGATACCTTCGCCGATATTACCATTCGCGTTGGTGGTTTGCTCACGCTGATCGAGCAGAAGCTTTTCTTCTTCCGTTTCGTCGTCGTCAGGCAGGTCGGGCGGGTCGCCCTTTGTCTCGCGAATGCGGAGAATGCGGCCCTCGTTGTCCTCGTAAACCATTTCGCCCCAGCCGGTTTCGAGCAGCTTCGCAACCATGTCCTCGTTCTCGCCTGCATCGACAAAAACCCAGTTCGCGCCGAAACGATCACGGATAAGGGGGCCGGCTTCGTCTTCCCTGCCCGACGTTATCTCGACAAGGAGTTTATATAGGTCGGGGTTCTCAGAATAGAGGTAATTCGGGTCGAGACCGAACACGTAAGAGTGCTTCTGATTCAGGAAGAAAAGCTTCGGGAATTTGTCCCAATTGCCGTTAAATATGCGCTCACCGGCGGGAATGTTTTCGTTTCCGTACTCATCCAGGCCTGTTGCCCACGCCATCGCGCGACGATACCTTTCGTCAGACTGGTTATTGCGGATCGTGCTCATCAGCCCGCCGTAATTGATGCCGATCGATTGAAGGCCGACCATGTTGCCCATCATTACGCCAAAGAGCGAAAGCCCGAGGATCCACGGAACAGCCTGTTTTACCGCGTCGAGACGCTGTTCGCCGGGGCTTTTCTTGGCGTCAAGGTAGGGTTTGATCTCTTCGCGGAAGTCTTCGGGAAGCTCAACTTTGGGCCGGGTTACGAACGAGTGCCACGAGAAAGCTGCGAACAGAATAGCGAAGGGCGGAAAATATTCCGCGAAGCGCTTTGAACGGAACTGCGCCGCGAGCAAGATCGACACGAACACGAGGAAGAACGTCGCCTTCTCGGGCAGCTTTGCCCCGCGTGGCATGAACAGGATATAGCCGATGACCATCGCGGCCAGAGCAACCGGAAATTCCATCAGGAGCTCCATTCCGCTGTATGGGTACCACTCGCCTCCTACTGACACCGCAAAGTCGCTGCCCACCTTGAACTTAGTTACGAAATGCTCAATAAACAGCTTTATGTTGCTTGGAAAATAGGGATTGATGATGGCGCCGGCGATCATTCCGACACCGGTGTATGCAAGCGGCTGCCATTCGAACTTCCGCTCGTTCCATCCGATTATCGCCGCCCATATCACCGTCGCAATGAAGAGCAGGGGGAAGAGGCTGTAAGTCCACACGAAAGCGAACATCAGCGGCAGCAGCCAAACGTATTTACGCTCAAAAAGCAGATATATCCCGACAACCGTAATGATTATGGTAAGCGGCGGCGCTTTTGCCATGTTCATGCGGTAGTAGAACATGTTGGCACACGTGAAAATGGCGGCGAGCCACACAAGCTGGTAGCCGATGCGGTACTGATATATGAGCCAGTAGACGGAAAAAACCGCGAGGGTCGCAAAAAATACCGCCGCCACCTTGGCCGCCATCACCGGCTCGAAGAACCACAGGAACGGTATCTGCAGCAGGTGAAACAGAAAATGATGATCGTTATAATCCTGCGGATTCAGAACCGTTAGCGGCAGCCAATCGAAACTTGGCAGCCCGCGGCCGCTCGAAAGGCCATCCCACAGCAGCTGGCTCCAGCGGATGTGGTAATACCCATCCCAATCTCCGCAGCAGATCGCAGACGTGCGAAACTGCAAAAAGCTCATCACCATCGCTATCGCGATAAACCCAAATATCAGATAAACCAAACGCGTGGCATCCTCGCTTTCGAGGTAGACTCGCCAAGAGTACGGCTCTGGTGCCGTGGCGGCAGCGACTTCGGTTTCGCCCGATTCGGGAAGTTCGTTATCGTTGGGTTCTTGCATTTCGTGCGACGGAAACTATCGGAAACAAGTAAAAAAAGTAACATGATTTGGCGGGAAATATCTAATATCCATATTCCCGAAGAGAGGCAAAGGGTTTGCGGAAAGCCTTGGCAGAAACTAGAATCAAGATTTTGATATGTATCCGAAAGGAAATCTTTTCATTCCGGCTCCGCACGGGCAGCTTGAGGCTATACTTAAGGAACCTGAAGGCGAACCGCGTGGTATCGCGATAGTATGCCATCCCCACCCGCTGGGTGGCGGCACGATGCACAACAAGGTAGTATTCCGAGCAGCGGCTGGACTTGTAGACACGGGGCTCATCACCCTGCGGTTCAACTATC
>JACDAK010000039.1 GCA_013695495.1 Blastocatellia bacterium
GAAAAGACCGTGCGCGAGGCTCTGGGCGCAGAAAAGGGGGACCGCTTCCTGGCTCTAGTGCGCCGCGAGGTGGGCGGCCAGGACCCGAACGCCCTCGCCAACGCTCAGCCAAACTCAGTTCCGTCCGACACGCGTATCGTAGTCAACGCCCCGGCCTATCGAATGGACGTGTTTGAGAACGGACAGCTGAAGAAATCATTCAAAGTGGGTATCGGCTATCCTGAATTCCCGCTCCCGACCGGCCTGCGTCGCGCCAACGAGCTCCTCTTCAACCCGACCTGGACGCCGCCCGACGAACCTTGGGT
Organism: Blastocatellia bacterium; assembly: GCA_013695495.1. Classification (GTDB taxonomy): domain Bacteria; phylum Acidobacteriota; class Blastocatellia; order Pyrinomonadales; family Pyrinomonadaceae; genus OLB17. Next base: position 306 of record JACDAK010000039.1, read on the forward strand.
AAAAGGTAACGTCCAACCCGGGAAAACAGTCGAAGCCGGGAGCAAGCTGAACCCGCTGGGCATCGTCAAGATCCCGATCGGACTTCCCTCGCTCATCCACGCAGGCAAATCGGCCGATCGTCTCGGCACCTTCGCCTCGCATGGTTGCGTCGGCCTTACCAACGACCAGGCGCGCGAATTTTCGCTGCTCCTCGCGTCGCTCGGCGGCGCCGATCTGACTGAAGAAGACATTGCAGGATTTCGAAAGAATTCGAGCAAAACAGAAGCAATAAAGCTTGAACGCGACATACCGGTCGAACTCCGATACGAAACTATCGTCGTTCAAGACGGAACGCTCCGGATCATGAGAGACGTTTACGAGCGGGGAACTAACACGGAAGAAAATCTGCGGCGTGTCCTTCTTGCCTTCGGTGTGTCACTCGACAACCTGCAGCCGGACATGCGTGAACGTATTCTCGACGGCCTCGAGCAAATGGCGGTAGATGCCTCAGGCAAGCCGGTCGAGCCAGGCTCCGCAAATACGAACGCTAACGCGAACTCGAACAGCAACAGCTCGCGTGTTACCCGAAACATAAAAGGAGCAAAGGAAGTAACTTTCGAGGTCGCAGAACTTCGCGGCAAGGGCTATCCAGCCCCTGTCGATGCCAAATTCTAGCGGTCAAAATTAGGGATCCAAAAAGTGAACTGCCCGGCGAACTGGAGCTTTAGCCCACGAGCCGGCAGTTCACTTCCTTTCAGTCCTAAATATGTAAAATGCGGAGTGTCGTCGATTATCGTCTGATACCATCCGTGCTCATTCAAGATCTGCCGAACCTCAACGTTGCCAAATTCCGCCACATCCAGCGCCACCATCGATAGGTGCTGCGACGTGCCGGGCGCCGCCACCGACGAAAAGATCGACCGATTCATACCCGTGCTAAACCACCACCCACTCGTTTCCCATTCGATCACCTGGGCCACCTGATCGATCGTGTCCGCTTGACGAGCTTTAATTGCATCAGCGGCCGTTATCTTTCCCTGGCGTACCCAATGATTCAACCCCGGCTCAAACCGCGAATTCCAAATTCGAAACGTATCAGCATATCCGCGCTTTGCCGCAGTCGCACCGCGCGGTGTGATAGTTAACCGCTTTTTAGCAGCAGCCGCAACCGCTTCCTTGAGGGCTATCATCGCGGGAGTTTGGAGCGTGATGGCACGCCCGCTCACCGTCTCCAGCGTAGTCGGAATGTCATTCTGAAAAGCCGCGACCTCTTCTTCACTCGAAAACACACATTTCGTTGGATATCGGACCGTCGAATTCGCAACGTACATCGCACCGTAGTCCTTGAAAACCCGATGTGCAACAACATTCGTGTCTACGGGGCAAACGTCCTTCAGCTCAAGTTTCGCCTCTGCAAGCCGCTTTTCAACAACCGACCGGAAATCGGCAGCACGCTGGGCAGACAACGTCGTTGTCAGGAACAGCGAAACATATAGAATTGCGATGAAACGAAAAGATCTCATATTTATTTTAGGGAGCGGGTGGTGTTGGCCAGGTTGCTGGGAGCCTCTCTGCATTTGATGCAAAGACTCAACTTGGCGTTACAATATTTTGCACGATTTCTTCGATCGAGTCCATATGTCGCTTCATATACTCGTCGCGCTCGATGAAAGGAATGCGTTCCCGAATGGTCGCATAGATCCCACGAGTACCATCACCCAACTTCTTGTCGTGACCGATCTCCTTCTTCCTAAAATCGATTCCCTGAGCTGCGCAAAACATCTCAAGCGAGATCACTGTCGTCAGATTCTTAACTATTTGCCGCAGCTTCAGCGCCGCCGTGGCACCCATCGAAACATGGTCCTCAACGTTCGCAGAACTCGGGATCGTATCGACACTAGCCGGATGTGCAAGGATCTTATTCTCCGTACAAAGCGCCGCCGCCGTATACTGCACGATCATAAACCCCGAATTCAACCCGCCATTCTCCGTCAAAAATGCCGGCAGCACATGCGCATTCGAAGCCTCATCAGTCAGCCGCATTATCCGCCGTTCTGCAATATTCGCCAGGTCCGCCAACGCTATCGCCAAATAATCAAACGCCAACGCCAACGGCTCCCCATGAAAATTCCCACCCGAGATCACCTCAATGTCCAGAGTCCGCAAGTCAGAACCACCTGCATCAGCGGGTGGTTCTGCATCCGTCACAAATATCAGCGGATTATCCGTAACCGCATTCAGCTCGAGTTTTATCAGCCACTCCGCGTACGCCACCGCATCCCGACACGCCCCGTGCACCTGCGGCATGCACCTCAGCGTATAAGCGTCTTGCACATTCGACGGATCAAATCCCCGCGTAAAATCACTCCCCGCAAGTATCTCCCGCAAATGCCGAGCACAGTCCGCCTGCCGCGGATGCGGCCTCAGCTCATGTATCCGCGCTTCAAATGCGGTCGGCGTCCCATTCAACGCCTCAAGGCTCATGCACCCCGAAACATCCACCAGCTCCGCCAACCGAATAGCCTTCGCCGTCTCGAGCAACCCCACAGCCGCCATCACCGTCGTCCCGTTCGTCAGCGCCAGCCCCTCTTTCGCCCTCAAAGTGATCGGCGAAAGCCCCGCTGCCGCCAACGCATCCGCACCCGACATCTCCGAGCCGCCAAATTCCGCTTCGCCTTCTCCGATCAGAACACACGCAAAATGCGCCAGCGGAGCGAGATCACCGCTCGCCCCCAAACTTCCCTTCTCCGGTATGACCGGATGCACGCCCCGGTTCAAACATTCGAGTATCAGATCAAGCGTCTCCGCCCTTATCCCCGAAAACCCACGTGCAAGTGTATTCGCCCGGATCAGCATTATCGCCCGCACCGTGGCAGCGTCGAATGCGTCACCTACGCCCACCGCATGACTCAAAACAATATTCCGCTGCAGCAGCTCAACCTCTTCCGGGCTGATGATCTTATCCTTGAACGCCCCAAATCCCGTCGTTATGCCATACGCAACCTCTCCCCGCTCGATCAGCACATCAACCGCCGCCGCAGCCCGCTCAACCTTCGCCCGAGCCGTCCCCGCCAACTCAACACGAGGCTCCCCCGCCGAGCCATAAGCCACAGCCAGTACATCCTCAAACGTTAAATTTTCACCATCGATCTCAATCGTTTCCATCTATTTCGTCGCTTTGCCGCCCATCACCTGAAC
>JACDAK010000041.1 GCA_013695495.1 Blastocatellia bacterium
GTTCAGGGTTTCTTCCCGCAGATCTTTGCTGAAAGCTAACCGGCCATCGCCAATGCAATGGCACCGCAGCGTTCCACGATGGTGACGGGGCCCGAGATCTCGGCTTTCGACATCGGACTCGAGGGGATGGGCCAGGGGTACGCGGGGCAGATGACGCCGCTGCAGATGGCGATGATCGCTGCAGTGCCGGGCAATATGGAAGGCAAGCTGATGAAACCTCGGATCGAGCTTGACCACACGCCCGAGATGTTCGCTCAGGTACTGTCACCCCAGCAGGCGGCCGCGGTTCGCCAGATAATGTCCACCGTGACCGAAGAGCCCGGCGGAACGGGAACCGTTATCGCGTCGCGGCTGGCGGGCACCGGCATCCGCACCGGCGGCAAGACCGGAACCGCAGAGAAAGAGACGCTGCTTTACGACGAGAAGACCGGCAAGCTCCGCACACAGAAGAAAAAGCGACGCAACGCGGAAGGCGAGTGGGTCGATTACGACGCACCGATGATGTATCGCCGTTCAGATAGCTGGTTCATAAGCATTGCCCCGCTCGAACGGCCGCGGCTTGCGATCGCCGTTGTCGTCGAAGGCGGCGGTTACGGTTCTCGGACAGCGGCACCGATGGCTGCGGACCTCATATTGAAAGCACGCGAGCTGGGATTGCTCGGCGATGAATATAAGCTGAAAGCAAAGCCTCCCGCATCGGCAAAACCTGCCCCGGCCAGGCGTAGATAGAACGTGAAGAACAGAACGTCGTCACATTTCTTTATCCTAGTGCTGATCGTCATCGTGACGGCGATCTCGCACTATTCCATTTACTACGGCGGGCTGATCCGCGGGTTTGAAACATCGTACCCGTCGGCGATCCGAAACATACTTTTGCTCTCGATCCTCGCCGCTGTTCCGCTTTTTCTAAAGAAGTTCGGCGGCTATAAAGGCAATTGGACGCTCTATACAACTGCGGTGCTGCTGTTCTCAATCGGACTAACGGTGCAATATCGCCTGTTCACCGACCCGGAGTACATCTCGCGGCAGGACAAGGCTGAAGCTCGGCAAGCAAAGATCCGCACGCTGCAGATGCATTATGTGCAGGAGAACTATTCCGCCGAAAAGAAGCTGATGATGGGACTGCCCGCGACTGATCCCGCCCCTGTTGTCCTTTCAGAATTGACGGCGCGTCCATCGAACGAGACCGTCACCGCGGTCGCCCTTTCAGGCAAGACGATAACCCCGTTGCTGGGCATTGCCGGGTTGATAGGCGCATTTTTCCTGATCAGGCGTGAACGCATTTTAGAGATTTTGCAACAGAACGGCTTTCTCATCGTGCTGCTCACGCTCGTCCCCCTGATCATTGCCGCGATCACCTCGCAGGCGGGCAAGTCGATAGGCAACATGACGCCTTGGGAGTTGGCGAAGATCCCGTTTCTGATCGGCTTCGCTGCTATTCTCGCCGCACTCTACAAGAATCTAGCCCGCACCTATTGGGGCCTGCCGCGAGCAAAGGATGTGCTGCCGCTCATTTTTATGGCGTCGCTTCCCTTTTTTCCGTTCTTTGTGCTGAAAGATTTCGGCCAGATGATGGTTTTCAGCGGCGTTTACGCCACGCTCTACCTCATCGCCGTCCGCCGATTCTCACAGCGTTTTGTCCTCGTCGGCAGCGTGCTGTTTGTCGCGGCGGTGCTGGTTGTTAGTGCCCTGCCTGAAAATACTCAGCGAAACGTTCCGCTGCTCTCGACAGTGGCATCGCCTGTAAAGAAGGTCTTACCCGATCGAATTCAGCAGCGCTTTCACCTTTGGCTCGACGGCTTTTCGCCGCCGGCGCCCGAAACCGACTGGTGGAAGTCCGATTACGACGCCTATTACAAGCGGCTCGTGGCTCGCGATCCGGGCCTTCCGGCACTGATCGAACAAGATCCGAACCTGGTGCGGACGATCAACGTCGATGCTTGGTTCGACATACTCGCATTCCAGCCGGCACAGGCCACTTATGGCATTGCAAGCGGCGGGACCACGGGCCGCGGGTTGGGCCTCGGATATCCCGAATTGATACCCGTCGCAGACTCTGATTATATCTTTGCAGCACTCGGCGAGGAACTTGGACTTTTCGGTGGTTTGTTGATAACCTTTGCCCTGATTGTCTTTGTAAGTGCGGGCGTTAGAACGGCTTTAGACGCCCGCGACATGTTCAGCAAACTTTGTTCGATCGGCCTGGCAGCGTTCATCGGATTTCAGGCTCTCGTCAACATGGGCGGTATAACACGTGCTTTGCCGATGACCGGGATCACCCTCCCTTTTGTCAGCCATGGCGGCTTTTCTTTGATCACAAGCTTTATAATGCTCGGCATGTTAATGGCTTTCTCTCATCGAAACGCCTGCGACATTCAACCCGAGGGTGTTAAGGAGCTTCCTTAACCCTTTTGAATGAACATCTGATACTGAGGTTTGCAGGAGCCAATACATTGCGCTAAGGATCAAGTAATGAACAACAACTTCGAGTTCGAATCTGCGTCAGTTTCCGACCGGGGCTTAAGCGAAAAGCGGCCCGAGAACGAGGATTCTTACCTTGAACTTCCAAGCAAGGGCCTTTTTGCCGTGGCCGACGGCGTCGGCGGTGCACAGGCCGGTGACGTTGCGTCGCAAATGGCGATGGAGATTCTGGGTGAAGCCTTTGTGAATTATGCCGACACGGTTGACCCCGAAGAGATCCTGCTCGTCGCTATCGATCGTGCGAACACGGCCATTCACCAGATGGCGACCGATCTTCCGCAGCTCTCGTCAATGGCGACGACCATCGCCGCACTCCATGTCTCGGGTAACGTCGCCACCATCGCCCATGTCGGCGATTCCCGCGTTTACAGGGTAGAACCACACGGTGAGCTCCGCCGCGAGACCGACGATCACTCCGTGGTTGAAGAAGCCGTCCGTGCGGGCCAGTTGACGCCGGAACAGGCAAAAGATCACCCGAAACGCAATATAATCAGCCGTGCGCTTGGGTCAGAACCGTCGGTTCAGGTCGATTTCAAAACTATAATGGTCGACCCGGGCACGATCTTCCTGCTCTGTTCAGACGGTATCACACGGCATATTGACGACGATGAGATCTCAGATTTACTAACGACCGGAATGAGCCCCAGTATGCTCTGCGACCAGATGCGTGAGATCTGCTATCAGCGAGGTGCTGAGGACAATCTCACGGCGGTCGTCGTTAAGATCGCGTCACACGTAGCTCAAAATGAGGCCGCGCAAGAGCCAGTGACGGACGCAGAACCGTTTGACGACGAAGAGACGATCGCGAATATCCGCACACCTTTTGACGCTCCGGCTTCGGATGACGCTGTTGATGACAGTGCGTATCTGATGCAGGACGGCGAGGAGGACTTGCTCGACGAATCGCATGCGGAAGATCTAAATTCGGTCAGCGAAAATGTTGGTGAACCGGCAGCAGATTCACCCGACCATGACGAGCCTACTCAGAGTGTGGCCCCTGCCGATTACAGTTCATCGAAGGTCGACGTGCCCGCTTCGCGCTCCGCCGCCGCTTCATCTGCTTCCGAAAACGACGAATTTTCCATGTTCGGAACCGATTCACGTGCTAAAGCAGAACGTGAAGATGTCGGTACAAGTATGGGCAGCAAAGTACTTTCCGCTATAGTGTGGCTCGTTTTGGGCAGCATTCTCGGTGTCGCGGGGTATCACTTATGGCACGTGAACAACCCCATCGAATCGCCGACCCCCGCCGTGATCACGCCGCAGAGCAGCGACATCGCCCTCTCCACGTATGAGGAATCGCGACGCCGAGTGGACGAAAATCCGGAGGCTTGGGCTAACACGAACGCTGCAACCCCGCAAGATGCAGTTGATTTCTATTACCTTGGTCGTGCTCTGCTTCTAACCGGCCGAGTTCCGGAAGCACGCCGCCAGTTCCAGCTAGCTAAAGAGAAGATCAGCGATGTTGATCCACGCGACCGCAAGACGCTTGAAACCGATATCGCGATCGCACTCGGACTCGTCGAGAATCCAGCAGCAGTCGAAGCGTTTCGACGCGAAGTGCTTTCGCCGGGCCAACCTTCAGAATCACCGGCCAGTAATGCCGCGGCAGACACGAATCTGGCTGCCCCGACGGACACTGCACCGGGTACGATAAACGTGGCACCGCCCGCTAATTTCTAGACCCTATTTGCCGACGGGCCTCGAACATGACCACCGCCGCCGAAGCCGCGAGATTCAAGCTCTCGACTGGGGTTGCCATCGGGATCGTTATCATTTCTAAGCCGCGGTGTATGAGAATTTCTTCAGGTAACCCATGAGCTTCTGAGCCAAACATCAGCAGCCGCGGGCGTTTCAGATCAGCTTCGATATAACTCAAGCCTCCCTCCAAGTCGATCGCCGTCGGCACCATTTTGTATGAGTTAGCGAGCTCGAAAGCTTCATCAACGCGCACTCCGGCCCAAATGGGCATGCGAAAAGCTGAACCCATGGACGCCCGTAACGCCTTAGGCGAAAAGGGATCAGCAGACCCCGGTGACGTTATCACGCCCTCACAACCCGCCGCCTCCGCCGACCGTAGCACAGCTCCAAGATTGTTAGGATTGTTGATCTCGTGAAGGTAGATCACGAACCCGGAATCGATGCGGAGCGTTGCAAAGCGGGATGATTCGAACTCAGGCCGGTCGGCTATCAATGCAATTCCCTGCGGGCTCCTTGTGTCAGCGACGGCCTTGAACACCTTTTCGCTCACGGTGAAAACGGAACAGCCGACACGCGTGGCGGCGTCTATCTCGTGCGCCATATCC
>JACDAK010000044.1 GCA_013695495.1 Blastocatellia bacterium
TCACAACACTGGACTCAGACATTGGCAGGTCAGAAGTTCCTAGACTCAGAAACGGATGCCCGAAGGCATAGATCTTGTCGCCGTCCCGCATGGTCACCGTACCCGCCGCAGCGAGACTGTAATCACCCCGCGTCAGCTGCATCGAAACCGATGCACCGGGCTGAAGCGTGTCGTCCGTAGCCTTTTTCATCGGCGTCATCACCGCCGCTCCGCCGACTGCCGAAACCGGCACAAGCCCAGCTTTGATAAGCTGCGGTGCGAAAACGTCCAACACTTCCTGTGAAATGCCCGTAAATGTCACCGGCGTGCCTATCGGACGAAATGTCTGACCGGCCACTGCATTCATCATCGATGTTGACGACATCCCAGAAACCAACGCGCCGGAGGTGCCCGACATTCGCGGCAGCTCCGGCTGCCAAGCACCGGACGCCATCTCCGCGAACGAAAATCCGGGCGCTTCTACCGCAGAGCTCTTGATCGAAGGAACCTGTTCGAAGATCGAGACCATTTGCTCTATCGGCGTTATGCCGCAGATCGCTTCTTTAGAGAATGGAAAACTGTACGAAATGGCCCCAACCAGCTTCCCGTCGATGTAAACAGGCGAGCCTGACATGCCCGCGAAAACGGCAGTACGGTCAGCTTGTCCGCCGCTGATGCGTCCAACGATAAGGTCCTGTTTCGGCCCGATGCCCCCGGGCACGATCCCCAAGATCTCTACGTTGAAATCTTCGGGAATATTCCCCCTGAAAACGGTCTTAGCCGTTCCACGCATCCCTTCGCGCACATCGCTCAGCGGCATAAAGCCGGCACGAGGGACACTTGCCCCAGCTCCCACCGCGGAAGAGGATGGCGTTTGCGCGAATATCGGGACCGAGAAGAGGGAAAAGAGTAGGAAGAATGCGGAGATCTTGAGGTTTATCATTGTTAAAAACATCTTTGCTAATGCTGGTAAATATGGTAGCATCTTAGGTGGCATATCCGAAGCTTTTTCACTGGCTTCGATTAAGACTCGCTTTTGATCCTTCCGGTTGTATCTTCGATCGGCCCCTCCAGAGAATATGGCAAGCACTACCCGTTTATTCAAGAGTATTTCCCGACTTCTATTCCCGTCTCTTCTGATCGTGGTTCTGGCAGTCACCTTTGCATCGGTCTGGATAGTCTATGAGATCGCCCAGCCCGTGAATGTTGTGTACCTGGTCACGCCCGAAAAGTACGGCCAGCTAAGTTCGCGAGCCGCACAGGTAACCGATGAGACTTGGACGAACCGAGACGGCACCTCTGCTCGCGGCTGGCTTCTGCGTGGCACACCCGGAGCACCTGCGGTCATACTGCTTCACCGTTACGGCGCAGATCGGTCACACGTTCTAAATCTCGGCGTTAAGCTCAGCGAGGCGACAAACTTCACGATCCTCATGCCCGACCAACGCGGTCACGGGTTAAACCCTCTGGTCCCCTATTCGTCTTTTGGCGGATGTGAGACCACCGACAGTGCTGATGCGATCCAGTATCTTCGCAGCCTCAAATCGCCTGAGCAGATGGATCTCGTAGGCCGCGATATCGGCATGTACGGGATCGAAATGGGAGCACTCGCGGCCCTTTCCGCCATGGCACAAAACGAGACGATCCGGGCCGTCGTGCTAGATTCGGTACCCGAAGACTCCGACAACCTTCTTGCAAGCGCTATCGACAAGCGCTTCCCGTTCGCGAGTTCGATCACATCGAAGATTGGCCAAGCTGGCACCATCCCCTTCTATTACGAGGGCTGCTACAAGCGCGACTCCGCTTGCGAGCTTGCAAAACGCATCGGCACAAAGCAGGTACTGCTGCTCGGTGGTGCAGACGCGAAGGAGTTTCAAGGCCCCACAACGCGGCTAGCAAAGTGTTTTCCTGAAATTACTGTGGTGGAAACCAAGACCGACCTCAATCCGTCAGGCTACAACCTGATCAGTGCCTCTATCGAAGTCTCTGAGATATACGATCAGCGAGTGATCGATTTTCTGAAACTAGCCCTCGCTAACTAAAGATCAAGCTTCTTATTGCTATGGCCGTTGGTCGAGGCAAGCTTTTGTATATCAGCTGATTCTTCCATCTGCCCGACTGACTGCTCGAGTATGCTCTTTAGCTTCTCGAGCCGTTTCAGCGTGGATGTAAGCTCGAGCAGTTGATACTTTAGCTCATTGTCGAGGTTGAAAGCGGCGGTTACGAGGAACGAGAGCGGTTCGGGTTCTGCCTGTGGAATTTCGGGCAGCCGCCCCCGATTGCCGCTCAGCTTAAAGGCTGCCTTCGCGATTCGATTGAACAGCTCATAGACTTCGTCTGCTGCCGGCCCGATCTCGTCTTCATTTTCCTTATCGTCCTCAAAAAACTCTACTTCCGCCGTCAGGTACGGTGCCCCTACATCCACGTATTCAAGCAAGCGATATCGCACCAGCCCCGTAGTAACGATGTTTGACCGCTCATCCGGGACGGGCTGCACCTCCCGGACCTCCGCGACGCACCCTACCGAATTCGGCAGCGGCCGGTTTTCGAAATCGTCCGCAGGCTCAAACCGGCTGACGCCGAACACGTTCCGCTTCAATTCGATGTCCTTTAGCATCTGCCTGTATTTCGGCTCAAAAATGTGCAGCGGCAATAGCTCGTTAGGCAACAACACCAACGGCAATGGAAAGATCGGGAGATACTCGATCCCGCTCACTTTTTCGAGAGTTTCGGACATTAGTTGGTCGCACTGCGTGTGTTTTCGGTCACGTGAAAGATGAAATCGGCGATCTTCTCAGGTTCGTCATCGCTGAGCGCCATTCGTTTTGCTCCGATCACTGCCTCTGCAACTCCCGCAGTCTTACCCTTAAACCTCTTATCACGAGCGATCAGATCCTCGACGACCCGGCGTTCAAGCTGCTCGCGCCCGATATCCTCCGCCACGTCTGCGGCAACAGCGTATTCCGACGGGATTGAGTTATTACGCACTCGAACATTTAGGGCCCCCGTCAATTTCCGGCCCTCGTCACGGATCTTCTGCATCTCTAGCGATGAATTAGGAAACCCGAGCTGTCCCGTGAGCGTGATCTCAAGGATAGGAGCCGGGTCGCCGGCTTCAGCCCTCCGAGCAGACGTGCGGAACAGGTTGAGCACACCGTCGATGACATCTTTCGGTTCTGAGTAAGACGTCACATCGAACGAAAGTCGTTGAAAAGGCCTGTGGCGGTACTCACGTTCGTGCCGAGCGTTGACCACGTTGTTCTCATCTACGGTAACGACAAAGACACCGCGCGTCTCGCGAAATTCCGAGATGTTCGTGACTTCGATCGACCCCGGATTGAACGCCCAGTTGTCGATCTCGTAATGCATATGCGTATGCCCAAGCCCGACATAGTCCGTAACGGCCTTTAGCTCCTTCAACGCAGTCAGAGACAGCGCGGGGATCGGATGCGTCTGGTGCCCTTCAACGTCTGTATGCAGCATCAGGATGTGAAAAGCACCCTCGCGCCTGTTTTCTCTGATCGCTTCGGTCAACATCGGGATCGCCCAGTTCGCCGACGCTCCGTACCAGTCCGAGCCGAAGATACGGGCGCGCCCAATATCTATATACCCGCCGCGACCGTCCTCCCAGGCTTCGTAGGTCAACTTTCCGTCAATGTTGGTCGGCTCAAGCAAATGGACCAAATTCCAATTTGCCAGCGAGCGAAGCCAGCTGTACTCGCTGTCGTTCGACTTCTGATCGTGGTTTCCCTCGATCGTGACCACCGGAATTCCCGCCTGTTTCATCATGCTCAGGCCGGCAAAAGCGTAGTTCATCGTCTCGGGCGGCACGGTGCGCTTGTGAAAAAAGTCGCCGCACATTATTACGAAATCGACCTCTTCCTCGATGGCGTATCTCTGCAGCACATCCGCCCAAGCATCGAAAAAATCTCTCGGACTCTCGGGCAAGTTGTACCGAGTACACCCCAAATGCACGTCCGCAATATGCAAAAACTTCATGGTGCGATTTTAACACACCGTGTTAAATTACTTTTCATGGATAAAGTCGTCGTGATCACGGGTGCATCTTCAGGGATCGGAAAAGAGACCGCAAAGCTCTTTCAGGCGAAAAACTGGAAGGTCGCCGCGACCATGCGTAAGCCCGAAGATTCCGCCGATCTGCAGCGGATCGCGGACATCGAATGCTTTCGCCTCGACGTAACGGACCCAAGTACTATCCAAAACGCTATCGACGACGTCCTCGAAAAGTTCGGACGTATCGACGTGGTTGTCAATAATGCGGGCTACGGGTTGATCGGCCCTTTCGAAGCGGCAACGCCGGAACAGATCGAACGGCAGATGAACACGAACCTTTACGGCGTAATGAACGTCTGTCGCGCAATACTTCCGTATTTTCGCGAGCAGCGAAGAGGTTACATCGTGAACGTCTCGTCGGTGAGCGGACTGATGACCTTTCCGCTCTCCAGTCTCTATCACGCATCAAAGTGGGCAGTCGAGGGTTTCTCGGAGTCACTTCACTACGAACTCGACCAGTTCGATATTCGAGTAAAGCTGATCGATCCCGGCCCCATAAAATCGGATTTTTTCGAGCGGTCGCTAGACGTCGCGAAAACGGATGGTCTAACCGTTTATGACGACTTGATGAACCGATTCCTGCCTAATATGAAGAAGGGGACGGAATCGGCCCCCGACGGCTCAGTCGTCGCACAAGTCATCTATGACGCAGTAACGGATAAGTCGCGCCGACTTAGATACGGTGCAAACACGAAAGGGATCCTGCGACTAAGGCGAGCCTTGCCGGACCGCTTATTCCTTGCATTGATCAGAAAGTTGGTTTTAAAATAGCTTATGTAAAGTTAAGGTGAGATAATCCAACTTACTTGGACGTCCTTTTGTGCCCTCCAAAATTTAGTGGAACTCACGAGAATTTTTCAGCTCTTCCAACGTGTCAAATGAAGATATTGCTCTACAACCCGGATAACGGCATTACGCGTAATTTTATGCCGCACCTTTGGATGTTCCTGCTTCAGTCTCTTACACCGAAAGAGCACGAGGTCATCCTGATCGACGGAAATGCAAAGGCAATGAGCCGCGAACAGCTTGTCGCTTTTTGTAAAAAGGAGAACATCGGCCTCGTCGGCATTGGGGCCATGACTCGTATGGTGGCACGCGCCTACCAGGTCGCCGACTCTCTCCGCGAAGCAGGATTCAAAGTCGTGATGGGCGGGCCGCACGTGACCGAATGTCCCGATGAAGCTCTTGGCCGGGACGGGGGGCCAAGGCATGCAGACGCAGTCGCCCTCGGCGAAGCTGACGCAACATGGCCGCTCATCGTACGCGACGCCGCAAACGGCGAGTTGAAAGATATCTACACGCCGCAGATCGACACCAAAGGCAACGACGTAAAGCCAAGCCTTCAGCCATATCCGCACATCCCTTGGGAAACGCTTGATCTTGATCAATTCTCGCTGGTCCCCAAATTCTTTCAGCCTGTGCTGTCAAGGATGGGTGCGGGCTGGGGCAAGTTTTTCGTGGTGCCGATCGAAACCGGCCGCGGATGTCCTTACGGTTGCGAGTTCTGCACCGTTACCGGATTTTTTGGCGATTCGATCCGCTTTCGAACGAACGAAAGCGTCGTCGAAGAATTGCTGAGACTCAAAGACCGTGCGAGGACAGAAAAAGGTCAGATAGCCGTTTTCTTTATCGACGATAATCTCGCGATCAACAAGAAAAGGCTCAAAGGTTTGCTCCGCGACATGATCGCCGCCGGTGCGACGCTGCCATGGGTAGCCCAGATCAGTGCAAATTTACTCGGCGACGAGGAGTTGGTCGACTTGATCGCAGACGCCGGCGGCAAATGGATTTTCATCGGGATGGAATCCATCGACCCTGCAAACATGGCCGACGTGAACAAGCAGTTTTCGAAGCCGGCAGATTATCGCGCGGTACTCGACGGACTTGCTCGACGAAACATCTACGCGATCACCTCGTTCATCTTCGGTATGGACAACGACACCGTGGGTGTTGCGGACAGAACCGTCGACGAGATCGAGAGTTGGGCTCCCGGCCTGCCCGTATTCGGGCAACTAACGCCCTTCCCTTCAACTCCGCTATATACAAGGCTTGAGAAGGCAGGGCGCCTGCGGCGCACCAAGCACTGGCTCGATTTCGCTCCGTTTGTGATGGCGCACGATCCGCTCAAGATGACGATCGAAGAGGCGAAAGAAGAAACGTTCAGTGCGTGGTCGCGTTCCTATAGCCCGGAAAGGAATTGGGAAGCGATAAATGCTATCCGTAGTTCCCCTATACAGGTGCGTATCGGGCATATAGTCGCGAGGCTTTTCTTCCGCGGGATCTATTTTCCGCAGATGAGCAAAACGGCGTGGATGAAATTGTTATATGACAATCGTCGCAGCCTCCTGAGCTTGGCTCGCGAAGGATTTGGGACTTATCGTGCACATCGAAAACGCATGAGACGCGAGATTCCGATCGTGTCCGACGCCCACGAAGGACGATAAAGATTTCTGATCAGTTTTGGCCGCTTCCCGCTTTCGTCTTCAGAATGCGGTGGCGGCCAAATTCGTTAAGGAGAGGGCGAAGCTCACAGATTATCTTGTCGTGAGCGACGCCGTTCGAAGCCACGATCCCGCCCCAATTTTGCACGTCCTCAATATCATAACGATATCGCTGCCCCCAGAGGTCCGTCAGACGACCACCGGCCTCTTCAAGGATCACCTCCGGCCCGCACGTGTCCCACATTTTCGTTCGCGGGCTGAGATGTACGTAAACATCGCACTCCTGTTCGGTAATCAGTCCGACCTTTAGCCCGACGGATCCCCGCGGCACTGCCTTTCTGAAGCCGATATCCCCCACGATCCGTTCCATTTTCTCACTTCGATGATTGCGCGACACAGCCAAATTCATCCGGGTAAGATCCGTCTCTCCCGTCACAGAAAGTTTACGGCGCGCCGCTCCAACATTTTCGGCATAGGATCCGTACCCTCTCGCGGCGTAATAGAGCGTTTCATGATAAGGAAGCAAAACCACCCCAACCACGGGGATGCCCTCGACAGCAAGCCCGATCTGAACCGCGAAATCGCCGTCTTTCTTGATAAAACCGGCGGTCCCGTCGATCGGGTCGATGATCCACACACGCTCGCTCCCGAGACGTATGGCGATCTGGTCGTCCTCTTCTTCTGAGAGTATCCCATCGCCCGGAAACATCTTGCTGAGGCCCGCGACGATCATGGAACTCGCCTCGCGATCGGCCGCCGTTACCGGCTCTGAAAAACTATCGATACCGATCTTATCTTCCACGACAAGATCGGTTTCGTAGTGTTTGAGAATAGCCTTTCCAGCAACTTTAGCGAGGGCTACCGCTGATTCTAACTCGCGTTCGTACATCACCACTAAGTTATCACAAATGCATCTATGCTTTGTCTGCAAGCTCACGGATGCCGCAGCGTGGGCAGAGCAAAAACCGCTGAGCCGCGTCGGCCCACTTGGCCCGGGCAGGGCTGGCCATGCTGGGTGATTTACTCTCCGCCTCGCCTTCGGTCATCAGACGCGACGGCCCGTCGGCCTGCGGCTGCTTAAGCTCACGCTCGCAGTGGCGGCAGATCCAGCCCGTTCCGTCGTTATAAAAATCCTCAAGTTCCTGCATAAAAAAGCGGGCACTTGGCCCGCCTTGTTGTATATTACTCGCTTGCCCGGCGAGTCGCCGGTTGCGAAGGCGGTGGCGTTAGCCGCACCGGTACGTTTACCCGATTTCCGCCGCGGAACACCTCTACATTGATAGTGTCGTTGAACTGCTTGCGATCTAGCAAGCGGTAAAGGTCGTCAACGCTCCCGACAGCCTCGCGGTCGATCGTGAGAATTATGTCACCCAAAGCAACGGAACCGTCAGCCTTCCGAACCAGCCCACGCAGCCCCGCATTCGCTGCCGCTCCGCCAGGTATAACTGCCCCAACCAGCAGCCCGCTATCAACCGGCATTCTGTAACCGCGCCGTGCCAATGCAGCCACGCTGTCCAGATTTGCACCGAGCTTCGGTCGCCGGACCTCACCATACTGTATCAACTGCGGAATAACGCGACGTGCCGTATTGACCGGCACCGCGAACCCCACGCCCACAGATCCACCAGCAGGCGAAAGTATCTGCGAGTTGATCCCGATCATGCGGCCATTCTTGTCCAGCAACGGACCACCCGAGTTGCCGGGATTGATAGACGCATCCGTCTGAATAGCCGCATCGATCGGACGGCCGTTTCGAGCCCTGATCGGCCGCTGAAGCCCCGAGATCACGCCCGTGGTCAAAGTGCGGTCCAGCCCAAATGGATTCCCGATCGCGAGCACCTTTTGCCCTACCGTAAGCTGATCGGAATCGCCAAGCGGAACGACCGTCAACGCTCGCGCCGGTGCGTCGATCTTAATGACGGCCAGATCAGTGTCCGGGTCACCGCCGATCACCCGAGCCTGATACACCTGCTCTCCGCCGAAGTTCACCGAAACCCGCGAGGCACCTTCGATCACGTGGTAATTAGTGAGGATGTGCCCGTTAGTATCTATTACCGATCCGCTGCCGTTACCCCGGCCCTCTTGCTCGCCCCACCAACTCTGCGTGACCGAGGTCGTATTAATGAACGCTACTCCGGGCGATATCTGTCGGTAGACGTCGATGTTGTTCTGCTCATCGTTGAAAGTCGACGGCACGGATTGCTCTGTCGCTGCGGCTTCTGATTCGGCAAAACTCACGCCGCCGTACTTGGTCTGCCAAAGGGTCGCGAGAGAATACGCGAACGACGTCACACCGATCGTGACGAGCGCCGTTACAACACCTAGGAGAATTATCTGCTTTGCTGACAACTGGTAAACGATCTTATTGTTCATATTTTCTTCCCGACTCCATTCAACTGTTTTCATCCATATGATGCCCCGAAACTCCGCTATCGTTGCGTAAACATTCGTCAATGAATACGAAAAAACCGCACTCCAGGTTCGTGCGGCTCAAACAAAATTAAAATTTTCGGTTGAAGCTAAAAACTTAAAAGATCATCGCAAGCAGGGCCCCGCCGGTTTGTAAGGCGTCAGGTAAATTGTTCGACGCATAGCCGAACGCCGCCAGGCCGGTTAGAAAGTGAATGCCCATCACACCAATGTAGAGGGTCAAGGCCAGAGTGACCCCATACTTCGCGATTCGCCGGTTCCCCCATTTCAGCAATACAACCGCCACCGCTAATCCCATCGCGATCTTCACCGCCAGAAACGGTGCATCGCCGCGGTCGAGCAGATCGGCCATTAAGAGATTCGCTTCGGGTGCTGAACCACTGCGTACCCAGAAGATCGTCAAAAACGCATCGATCATATTAAGCGAGAAGAGGAGCAGCGTTTCGCGAAACAGGTACATAGAACTTTTCTCCGGCAAAAACTGTTTAAACGCGGCCCCTAAAAAACTTTACCCCCGGTTTTGAGCCGGGGGCGGAGCCTTGTAAAAGACATTTACTAGCTATCTGGGTCAGTATACGACGAATAGAGCCGAATTTCAGAAAAAACTTTACGAATGAATAAGCTTTTTCGCTCCCCCGCAGATGATACAATCAGAAGTGAACTACTCAATCGGCAGGGTTTAATATGCAACCGATTCGTGCACGCTTCGCGTCGAAGCGGCAACCCTGCTATGCAG
>JACDAK010000053.1 GCA_013695495.1 Blastocatellia bacterium
CTAGTCGCATACGGCCCTTCTGGGGTTGCCGGCATCGTATGGCGCCAAAATGCCGGCGGCACGATGGCGCGCCGTCTGCTGCCGTTCGCGATCATTGTGCCTTTGACCTTTGGGTGGCTAGGCCGGAATGACTTCGCCGATTCTCCGTTCGACTCAGACATCCGCGCCGCAGTTTTCGGTGCCCTTACATCAGCCGTCCTCGCCCTTCTCATCTGGTCGATCGCACGCTCCATCGCCCGCACAGAACTGCAAAAACAGACGGCCGAGCTGTCGGTGAAAAAGTTCATGGCGGAACTCGCCGATCTAAAGCACGCTCTTGATGCGTCCTCGATCGTAGCGATAACGGACAAAGAGGGACTCATCACCTATGTGAACGATAAATTCTGTGACATTTCGGGCTATGACCGTACCGAACTCATCGGAAAAAATCATCGCATTATCGATCTTGAACACAATTCCGACGAAAGCATGACCGAAACCATCTCAAGCGGACGCGTTTGGCATGGTGAGATAAAGAACCGAGCAAAAAGTGGTCAGTTTTACTGGGTCGATACGACCATAGTTCCCTTCCTTGGTGAAGACAACAAGCCGCAACAGTTTGTCACGCTACGAAATGATATAACGGCGAGGAAGATGTTTGAGCGGGATCTATTGGACGAAAAGGAATTTAATGACCAAACGGTCAACTCACTTCCCGGCATATTCTATCTCTTTAATTCGGAGGGCCGTTTTATCAGGTGGAACAAGAATTTCGAGATGATATCAGGGTACTCGGCCGATGAGATCGCCGTGATGCACCCGCTGGATTTCTTTCGCGGCGATGACAAGGATCTGGTAGCCGAGCGTATCGGCGAGGTACTCGTTACGGGCGGCTCGTGGGTCGAGGCGGGCTTTGTGACGAAAGACGGCAGCTCGCTGCCCTATTACTTCACGGGGCGGCGAATGACCCGCAAGGGCGAGATGTGCGTCGTGGGAATGGGCGTCGACATCTCATTTCAAAAGCAAGCCGAAGGCGAGCTTCGCGAATCCGAGAATCGTTATCGGTTCCTGTTCGAGCACAATCCGTCACCCATGTGGGTCTATGATGTTGAGACGCTCACTTTCTTAGCGGTGAATAAGGCTGCGGTGGATCTTTACGGCTACTCGTCGGAGGAGTTCCTTTCGCTAACGATCCCACGCATCATCCCGGAAAGTGAGATCGCAAGCTTTCAAGAATTTGCCGGCGACCACAATACTGCTGACCCGATGCGTCGCACCTGGAAGAACCGCAAACGCGACGGGACCGATTTTGATGTTGAGATCGTTCTCGACGATGTGAGTTTCGACCATCGCCGCTCGAAACTTGTACTTGCCAATGATGTTACGCGCCGACTGCGTGACGAAGAGAGGCTGCGAGAGTCAGAAGAGCGATACCGGTTATTGTTCGAAAACAACCCTCTCCCGATGTGGGTCTACGATGCAGAAACCCTCGAGTTCCTCTCTGTAAACCGGGCGGCGATCGAACGGTACGGCTACTCCGAAGAAGAGTTTCTTGCGATGACCATTCGCGACATTAGGCCGCCGGAAGATGTCGCCGCCCTGGCCAACGCGAACCTCATGGCGAACGCAAATGCGGTGAGTTTTTCGGGCGCATGGCGGCATCTGAAAAAGGATGGTTCGCTTATCGAAGTCGATATCACATCGCACATGCTGCCGTTCAAAGACCGCCCATCGCGCCTGGTCCTTGCCAACGATGTGAGTGAACGCAACGAGGCACTTCGTAAGCTCGAAGCAAGCGAGACACTGTTTAGAAACGTTTTCGATCAGCAGTTCCAGTTCATGGCGATTCTGGATGCCGACGGATGCGTTCGCGAGATAAACGAACTACCCATGCGCATGACCGGTTTCGTACGTGAAGATTTTGTCGGCATAAAAATGTGGGAAACGCCGAGCTGGAAGAAGATGCCCGAATGGTCCTTTATTTGGAAGAAGCGGCTTAACCAGGCGGCTCAAAGTGCCGAGCCCATCTTATCGGACGATGTTTATCAGCTTGCGGATGGCTCCGTTCGGCTCGCTGAGGTGGCAACAACTGCCGTTAAGGCGGAGTCGGGCGAGGTTGAGTACTATCTCGTCCAGGCGTCCGACGTCACCGAGCGAAAATTAGCCGACGACAAACTTCGCGAAAGCGAGAACCGCTTTCGAACCATGTTCGAACTCGCGTCCGTAGGCATCGTCCAAGTCGATGCAGGCACGGGCAGGATACTGCTGTTCAATGAGAAATTTCGCGAGATCACGGGGTATTCGACCGCAGAGCTTCGCGGCGTTACTTTCAGCAATATAACTCATCCTGAAGACCGCGACGCCGACATGGCTCTCTTTCAAAGTGCGGCACGCGGGGAAGTTCCGCAGTATATCAATGAGAAACGCTACGTCCGCAGAAACGGCTCCAACGTCTGGGTGCGCGTAAATGCCACGTTTCTCCGGGATGAGGCTGGCAACGCAATTCGCGCAATGGCAATAGTCGAGGACATCACGGAACGGCGACGAGCCGAGCAACAGCTGCTTGACCTCAACGAATCGCTCGAGCAAAGGGTTTACGACCGGACCGTTGAACTTGAGGCGGTTAATAAAGAGCTTGAGGCATTTTCGTATTCAGTTTCGCACGATCTGCGAGCACCTCTTCGGGCGATCGACGGATTTTCGCGGGCATTGATCGAGGACCTCGGCGACAAGCTTGAGGGTCGAAATAAAAATTACCTCGACCGCGTTATCGGCGCAAGTTCGCGGATGAGCACACTTATCGAAGACCTGCTCAAGCTGTCACGCATA
This sequence comes from Blastocatellia bacterium, assembly GCA_013695495.1. Classification (GTDB taxonomy): domain Bacteria; phylum Acidobacteriota; class Blastocatellia; order Pyrinomonadales; family Pyrinomonadaceae; genus OLB17. Next base: position 2,809 of record JACDAK010000053.1, read on the forward strand.
AGCCGCAGTGACATCAAGCGTAAGGAGGTAGATCTGAGCGCGATCGCCGCTGAAATCCTCGCGGGTTACACCGATGCTGAACCGAAGCGTCAGGTCAAGATCACTATCGAGCCGAACATCGTGGCAAACTGTGACCCAAGGCTGCTGCGCATCGCCCTGGAAAATCTCCTTGGGAATGCGTGGAAATTCACGAGAAATAAAGATGTCGCCGAGATCTCCTTTTCCGGGATTTCAAATCAGGGAGTTAGCGAAATCGCAATCAGAGACAATGGCGCCGGCTTTGACATGAAATACGCCGATAAGCTCTTTGGCGCATTTCAGCGTCTCCACCGGGCCGAGGAATTCGAAGGAACGGGTATTGGGTTGGCGACAGTTCAGCGCGTCGTGATGCTGCACGGCGGGAGCGTCCGAGCAGACTCGAAAATTGGCGAAGGCTCGACCTTTTTCTTGAAGCTTTAGCTTATGGAAACAAGATCATCTTTCACGAAAGTGATCCTACTTGTTGAAGACAATGAGGACGACATTGCTCTGACGATAAGAGCACTTAATAAAAACAATCTCGCGAACGACCTTGTCGTCGTTCGTGATGGTGCCGAAGCACTCGATTATCTCTTCGCACGCGGCGAATTTGCCGGCCGTGATCCATCAGACCTGCCGCAGCTGGTGTTGCTTGACCTCAAGCTGCCCAAGCTCGGCGGGCTGGAAGTGCTGAAGACGCTCCGCTCCGACTCTGCGACGCGTTACGTGCCCGTAGTGGTTTTAACATCCTCCGACGAGGAAGATGATATGATACGAAGCTACGATGGCGGAGCAAACAGCTTTGTTCAAAAGCCGGTTAATTTTGACGATTTCGTTGAGGCGGCTCGACAGCTCGGCCTATATTGGCTTCTGATAAATCGGACACCGGAAATCGGGCCATGACATCGCTCAAACTATTAAATGTCGAAGATGTAGAAGCCGATACCGAGCTAGTGGTACTGCAGCTCGAACGTTCAGGCTATCAGGTCGACTGTTCGCGCGTGGAAACGGCTGATCAGATGCGCGAGATGCTCCGCTCAAGAACGTGGGACGTCATCATTTCCGATTACAGTCTCCCCGCATTCTCCGGCCTTGACGCTTTCGAGATCTTAAAGGATAGCGGTCTGGACATTCCCTTCATCATTATCTCCGGCACGATCGGCGAAGAAGCTGCGGTCGCGGCAATGAAAGCCGGTGTCAGCGATTATCTGATGAAGAATAATCTCGGCAAGATCGGCCCGACTATTGCTCGTGAGATCGCCGACGCCGAGGTGAGGAAAGCAAAACATCTCGCGGAGGGTGCTCTCGCTGAATCAGAAGAAGATTTTCGCGGCCTCGTCCTGGCGACCACACAGCACGTCTGGGAGATGGACGAGAACGGCAAACACGCCGAGCTTCCGCAATGGTGGCTTGATCTGACCGGCCAAAGCGTTGACCAGTCAGGCGATTTCGGATGGCTTGAGTCCGTCCATCCCGAAGATCGCGACTCGGCGAAACATACATTTCTTCACGCCCTCGAATCTCAGACGCAAGTGTCTCTGCAGCTACGGATAAAAAGCGCCGCGGGAACGTATAGGTACTTTGCCGCTCGCGGCGTTCCGCTCCAACGGCCGGACGGAACGTTTCGAAAATGGATATGCACCCTCGCCGACATCTCCGAGCGGATGCAGGCCCTAGACGAGTTGCGCAGATCTGAAGAGAGGTTCCGCGGCCTTGTCGAGGCGTCATCCCAGTTCGTGTGGACGGCTGATGCAGACGGCCGCGGTGACGAGCTGTTCAAATGGCTGAGCGAACTCTGCGGAAGCGAGGTTCGTTCCTTCGCGGACATCAAGAAAGTTCTTCACGAAGCAGACCGCTCCACGATCTGGCCGATGTGGACAGACGCGCTTCGCGATCAGAAACCCTATCAATTCATCTGCCGACTGCAGGATAAACACCACGGCTACAAGCACTTCGACTTCCGGGGGAATCCTATCTACAACGATACGGGCAGTTTCCGCGAATGGGTGGGGACGCTCAGCGACGTAACGGACAAGTTTGCCGCGATAGACGCGCTGGAGCGAAGCGAGATACACCTTAGAACGATCGTCGAAGGCTCGCCCGAGTGCATCAAGCTTCTCAGCCGGGACATCCGTATTCTGGAGATGAACAAGACCGGTCTGGACATGATCGAAGCCGAGTCAGTTGACGACCTTATCGGCCGAGAAGCGATCGAGCTTGTCGCCCCCGAGTGCCGCGACGATTTCAGAGCCATTGTGCAGCAGGTCTTTGAAGGCGGCAACGGTCGCCTGGAATTTGAGATAGTCAGCCTGAAGGGTACGCGCCGCTGGCTTGAGATGCATGCCGCGCCGCTCCGCGACCGCTCGGGAGATATTCAGTCACTGCTCGGCCTTTCACGCGACGTTACGAACCGTCGCAAAACGAATGAGGCTCTGAAAAAGAGCGAAGCGCGTTTTCGTGAGCTTTTCGAAAACGCAAATGACCTTGTCTACACTCACGACCTAGATGGCAGATTTACGTCGCTCAACCGCGCAGGGGAAGCGATCACGGGCTACACGCGGGAAGAGGCGCTGAAAATGAGCATCACCGACGTCGTAGCACCGGAATCCATTGCACTGGCTAAAGAGAAGACGGACGAAAAGATCGCGGGGCAGTCGGCAACATCTTACGAGACTGAAATAATACATAAGGACGGCCGTCGGGTTACTCTCGATCTCAGCACCCGTTTGATCTATGAGGATGGGGTTGCGATTGG
>JACDAK010000062.1 GCA_013695495.1 Blastocatellia bacterium
CTGCAGCGGCGTGCTGACCTGATCCCGAACCTCGTGTCGGCTGCTCAGATGGCCGGCATACAAGAACAAGAAGTATTCGGACAGATCGCCGACGCACGTTCGCGTCTGCTAAACGCTCAGCAGGCCCCACCCACCGGCGAGGGCGGTGATCGAAGCCCCGAACAACGGCAAGAGATCATCGAGGCTAACAGCACTTTTGGCGGCACTATCGGCCGGTTATTGATGCTTCAGGAGAATTATCCTGTGCTGAGGTCAAATGAGGCGTTCCTGAAACTACAGGACGAATTGGCGGGGACTGAGAATCGCATCAATACGGCCCGGCAGGATTTCAATGATGCGGTGCGCAGCTACAATTCGACACGTAATTCTTTCCCGGCCGTGCTCACGGCGGGCTTGCTCGGATTCAAAGAAGAGCCCTATTTTGAAGCGGAAGCCGGAGCTAGAACCGCCCCGACGGTTGGCGACGCTAACACGCTTCGGCGTCAGCAGCCTAATACGGCACCTGCAGGGAACACGGCACCGTGATCAAAATCCTCGCGAACTGCACATAGAACAATGATCACAAGGCTTGTCGTTCGGCTCGAACGTGCAAGCCTTTTCCTTTCCTTGTGCCCCAAATATCTCGTCCGCGATCGCTTCCGCAATATCAAACCGCTGCTGCGAAGGGTGCAGCGGCATCGACGGCATCAACGGCAGCCGCGGCAACTCTGCATTCTTCTCAAGCTTTTCGAGCCTGTGATTGATCTTCTCCAGACTCTCGAATATCGACGCAACATCGCCCACAGGCTGCTCCCCTTCGAGCAGCTTCGCAATGCGTAATGCGAGTTCGTTAGTGTCCGCCATTACTTGTCGTATAGATCGATCGTATCGACTACGCCTACGATCGCCGAATCGATCGCAGCACCGGGCCTGCCTGTCGCGGCGGTGGAAGCCGACCAACCTTCTTGTGCAATTATCACCGTATCGCCCTCGCCCGAGCTCACCGAGTCAAGCGCCAGGCACGTGTAATCCATATCGGCACCCTCGGGCGTGATCTGCCGGCAAAGCATCACCCGCGTCCCTTCATAACGCTGGTTCTTCTGCGTCGCCACAACATTTCCTATAACTCTCGCGATCAGCATTTACCTGCGGTTCCCTGTCGGATTCAAAACGTGATCGTCCGAATCTATGATCCCAACGATCGTACAATCCGTCGGCGTCTCGTCGCGCTTGAACGGAAACGACGCCTCCTTTCCACGGCACCAAAAAACGAGTTCGCCGACACCTGCCCCAACTGCATCCAGCGCGACCATCGGCTTCCCTTTGCTTTTCAGTTCCGCATCCAGCGTCTGGACGATCAGAAACTTGCGGCCCTCAAGGGTAGCGTTCTTTACTGTCGAAACCACCGTTCCTATGACGCGTGCGATCTGCATATTACCTGCCGGGCTTTTTGTAGTCGGCGTACGCGACGGCCAGGAGCGAGAGAATAAGCACAACGCTAAACTCCATCCCGTTGCGGCCCGCCCCGACGACGAACCAGCCTTCAGACCAGTGAATCAGATATATGCCTACGAGCAGTTTTGCGGCAAAGATGAGAGCGATGATCCACGAATAGAACCCGACTGCCATCAGCACCCCGCCGATAAGCTCCGAAAGCGTGATTGCCCACGCGAGATAAAATCCCAACGGAAATCCCTGCGCGCCGAGATAGCCGCCGAAGCCCCCAACGGTACCGGCGGAAATGCGTGCGGCGCCATGAATGAACATCGTCGCCGCGAGTACGACGCGGACGACGATGATGGCGGTACGATCTTTATCTGCGAATGCCATCAGCGTGAGGTTTCGTCGGGTTCGATATCGATGGTGTCAATAACCCCAATTATTGCCGAATCAACGGGACAGTCCTTATTTCCCTCCGCCATACGCGCAGACGAACCGCCGACAACGATAACTCTCTCGTGAAAGCCCGCCCCGACAGTATCGACGGCAACGACATAGCCGCTTTGATCTTTGCCGTCAAGGTCGATCGGCCTTACTATCAGCAGCTTCTTCCCGAGCAGGCGTTCATCCTTTTGCGACGAGACGACCGTTCCGATAATGCGTCCGATTATCATTTATTTGCTGACGACCGGCAGGGCTTCGTCGACGCTGGCGTGCGGGCGAGGAATGACGTGAACACTGACGAGCTCGCCGACCCGACGTGCCGCAGCCGCTCCCGCATCCGTCGCAGCCTTAACGGCAGCAACATCACCGCGAACGATCGCCGTCACAAACCCGGCTCCGATCTTTTCGTAGCCGATCAGCTGAACATTCGCCGCTTTGACCATTGCGTCAGCAGCCTCGATCATTGCAACGAGACCCTTGGTCTCAACCATTCCTAATGCTTCCTGCATTTAGTTTTCTCCTGAGTTTATTGAGAACTACAACCCTTAAAATCTACTGTGTTTTCGGTTAAATCGCCAATCGCGGCGTGCGTTCATGAGGTAAGCCGAGCGGCCTGGCTTAAAAGCTCGATCAGCTCTTCGCGGGTGAATGAGATCTTTTTACCGTTTGAGGCCGCCGCAGCCGGATATTCAACGTCGAGATCGCATGCGATGCCCGTTTCGTGGAGATATCCGCATGCCTGACAGCGAGCGTTAGATTTCAGGTAACCGGCCTTTTCACGGATCTCGATCAGCTTTTCGATCGCGTCTGCCGGCAGGTCATTTGCACCGCCCAGGGCCTTTGCGAGAATGGCGATCCGGGCCGTGTGCTCAAGCGTTTCAAGGCGGTCGAACGCCTGCCACAAGTCTTCACCATAAGCGACGGCGCCGTGGTTCGCCATCAGCAGTGCGTTGTGGTGCTCAACATAGGGCTTCATCGCCTCGGTCAGTTCGTCTGTCGAGGGAGTTCCATAGCCGGCAAGCGGAACACAACCGAGCGTTAAGATAACCTCAGATAAGATAGGCTTGTCTATCGCCAAGCCGGCGACCGCAAAAGCCGTTCCGTGTGGCGGATGGGCATGGCAGACGGCCTTGATGTCGGGACGCATCTTGTAGATGAGAAGGTGCATCGCGAGTTCGGATGACGCCTTTTTATCGGACAGCGGCTTACCGTCCATGTCGGTGAGGGCAAGGCCGTCTTCGGTCATGCGGCCCTTGCTGGTCATGGTCGGCGTCGCCAGTACGGTGTTCTCGTCCAAACGGATGCTCACATTGCCGTCGGAAGACACGACATAACTCCGCTCGTAGAGCAGTTTACCGATCTCGATAATGAGTTTTCGTGCGGAGCGCTCGTCCATACAAACAAAGAAACCACAGATTAACACATCATCATTCTGAGCGTTAATCTGTGGCCTGATCTATTGAGCAGATTACCGGGTCGCGGCCATCGGCGTCATTCTCATCTCTTTGAAAACCGGCCGGGGCGGTGCTGGCGGTGCCGGCGGAGCAGGCACGAGCCGATCGAGTTCCGAAACGTCAAAGTTGCGGCTCGGCTTCTCAAGCTTTTTATTCAGCCGGCGATTCTCCCGCCTAAGTTCGCGAATTTCCTGTTTCAGACGTTTGCATTCATGCACATGCGACCGGCGTTCACTTCCAAGCTTAAAACTAGGAAACGTCAAAGCAACAAAAAAGCTTGTCACCACGAGCCCGATCGCCAATGTAAGGATAAACGGCAGGACCCGCTTAAAAAAGACTCCAAATTTCATACATCACCTCTTGTTCTTTACTGCTGTAAAACCCTGAGCTCTTGCCGATTTAAGGAGAGTTTCGCTTCCGTTCGTCCGCGGCGGCTGAGCCAAAAAATATGAAAGACTTTCGAGAGAAGTGGTTAGATCAACCGTGTTGAGTTTAACGTCGCTCGATACTTTCAGCGGGACCGGAGCAAAATTCATTACTGCTTTTATACCGGCCGCCGAAACTATCTCGAGTACCGATTGAGCCGCCGTCCCCGGAACTGCGATCACCGCTACTTCTATATTATCTCTTTTCGCGACCGACGAAAAGTTTTTCATGTCCGAAATCTCAATATTCTTCACTCGCTGGCCTATCTTGTCCGGATCCGAATCAAACACCGCCGTTATGTGAAAATTCCTTTGATGAAAACCGTAATAATCCACAAGCGCCGAACCGAGATTTCCCGCACCGATCAGAGCAACTTTGTGGCACTTGTCTAATCCCAAGATCGATCGCAAGTTATCGCGAAGCGTTTCCACCTCATAACCTTTGCCGCGAACCCCAAACTCACCAAAATAGGCAAGATCCTTTCGTATCTGCGCCGAATTAAAATGGAACTCCCGCGCCAAGTCGTCAGACGAGATCGTCAGGCGGCCCGCCTCCGCCAATCCTTCCAGGCAACGGAGATACAAGCTCAGACGATTTGTTGTCAGTTCAGAAACCTTTTCGACCTTCATTGCCATCGCCTTAAACATGCCTGGGGGAACTAGATCCGAAATGGACCTACTCTATCGATGCGAAAACGTTTTCACCTCGTTGCCCTTCCATATGCTTTGTATTAGAATTTGTGTTTCAACAATGAAACAATGATCGCTTTCCTATCCGGCAAACTCCTCGAAAAGCAAGCAAACAGCGTCATTCTAGACGTTGCCGGAGTCGGCTACGATGTCACCATCCCTCTTTCAACTTTTTACGAGCTCGGCGAGGTCGGCAGCGACGTGCAGCTTCGTATCTACACCCACGTCCGTGAAGATGCGATCCAGCTTTTCGGGTTTCGGACCGAACGCGAGCGTGATATTTACCTGAAGCTGCTGTCGGTTCAAGGTGTCGGGGCGAAGTCAGCGATTACGATGCTATCGGGAATGAACGCTGACGAGATCGTCGCGGCGATTCGCACCAATAACCTTGCGAAGCTGACGGCCATTCCGGGTGTCGGCAAAAAGACGGCGGAACGGCTGGTGGTGGAACTGCGAGACAAGGTGGCCGAACTCGCTGCCGGTGACTCGTCATCCGCCCGCGCGGCAAATGCCGCGAGCGATGCAGACTCCGACTTCGACGACGCACTTTCCGCACTCGTCAATCTCGGCTATCAAAAGCATGCGGCCGAATCGGCTCTCCAGAAAGCACGAGAAAACGGAACAGAACCCGGTGTTCAAAAACTTCTCCGAGCCGCGCTTCAGCTGCTCGCAAAATAGACGGCCTACGGATGCTCGACCTTCTAAAGCGCATTCAACACGACTTCGCCACGCTCGACACCCGTGCGATCACAGCTCTAACCTACGCCGCCGTGGGGCTCACCGCGATCTACTACCTCAAAGATCCCAATGTCGGAGCTGCAGTTTTCACATCCGTTGGCATACCGGAGTTCGCATCGCTCATATTGCACCCAACACGCAGTAACCTCCCCGCACTCTCGTGGTGGGTTGCGGTCGTCACCGTCTTTTATATAGTCATTCCCCTGATCCTGATCAAGTTCGTATGGCGCTCAAATATCGCCGACTACGGTATTAATCTTCGCATCGATCCCGGCTTCCATAAGCTCCTGGCGATTTGCTTGTCCGTAATGATCCCCTTGGTCTACGTAATGTCTCTCACAACGGGCTTCGCCGGGAAGTATCCCTTCTTCCGAATTTTCAACGGAGAATCATATCTCGGCCCAATGCTGATAACCTGGCAATTGCTCTACTTTCTGCAGTTTTTCGGTCTCGAGTTCTTTTTCCGTGGATTTCTTGTGCACAGCCTCAAACCGGCACTCGGGCTATACTCAGTTTTTGTAATGACAGTCCCTTACTGTATGATCCACTTCGGCAAGCCGCCCGCCGAGACAATCGCAGCCATCCTCGCCGGCATCTTCCTCGGCTGGCTCAGCTTCAAGAACGGCAGCATCTGGCTCGGGCTCATTCTGCATTGTGCCGTCGCCCTTTTGATGGACCTCTTTGCTCTTCACGCAAAGGGCCTAATCTGACCGACTCGCTCGCGTGCTAGACATCCCGCCGCCTTTGCGTGAAAATAATCTCACCTCTGTGACAATCACCGCCGCCATAAACATACGCAACGAAGACCTCTCGCTCGAAGAGACGAAGTTCGAGGCGACACTGCGGCCTGCGCAGCTTGCGGAGTACATCGGCCAGAAAAAGGTCAAAGATAATCTGCGTGTGTTTATGAAGGCCGCGCTAAAACGACGCGAAGCCCTCGATCATATCCTTTTGACGGGTCCCCCCGGGGTGGGCAAAACGACCCTTTCGAACATCGTCGCCAACGAAATGGGCGCCGCGCTCAAATCAACTGCCGGCCCTATTATTGAGAAGGCGGGCGACCTTGCCGCGATCCTCACGAACCTCGAAGAAGGCGACGTGCTTTTCATCGACGAGATCCACCGCCTCAACCCTGCGATCGAAGAGATCCTTTATCCGGCGATGGAAGACTACAACCTCGACATCATGATCGGCCAAGGCACGGCGGCCCGTTCGATCAAGCTCGAGCTGCCGAAATTCACACTCGTTGGAGCAACCACGCGCCCCGGTATGATAACGGCGCCGCTTCGCGGCCGCTTCGGCATCATCTTTCACCTCGATTTTTACGGGTTTGACGAGCTGCAGCAGATAGTCGAGCGTTCGGCGAAGATCCTGGGTGTTTCGATCGAAGCGTCAGGCTCACATGAGATCGCACGGCGTTCGCGAGGGACACCTCGTATCGCAAATCGGCTGCTCCGGCGTGTTCGCGACTATGCAGAGGTTGACCACGACGGCCGCATCACCGACGCGGTTGCGAAAGACGCGCTCGACCGGATGGAAGTTGATACGTTCGGGTTGGACGAGATGGATCGAAAACTGTTGATGACGATCATCGAGAAGTTTGACGGCGGCCCGGTCGGCTTGAGTACGCTCAGCGCTTCGCTCCACGACGAGAAAGATTCGATAGAAGAGATAATCGAACCATATCTCCTCCAGATCGGCTTCCTCAACCGCACCCCCCGCGGCCGAATGGCAACGCGGCTCGCGTATGAGCATTTCGGCATATCGCCAACAAAGCTCGTTAGCCAGTCACCAACGCTCTTCGAATAAAAAACAGCCGCGCCCATTTAGACGCGACTGTCATCTCTACAATAGCGAGGTAGGATTACTCGCTTTCTTCTTCAGCAGTCAACAAAGCTGCGCTCGTCACGCAATCTTCGTTATCGCATTTGATGAGGGTCACGCCTTGGGCACTTCTGCCGGTCTCGCGGATCTTATCAACACCCAACCTGATCAGCTTCGCCTGCTGGGTGATGATCATGATCTCCGAATCATCTTCAACCGGGAACGCCGCGACAACCTTGCCGGTTTTGTCAGTCGTCTTCATGTTGATGACGCCGACGCCGCCCCGCTTGGTCAGTCGATAATTCGATACCTGCGTCTGCTTGCCAAAACCCTGTTCAGAGATCGAAAGGATCTTTTCATGCCCTTCTTGTGAGACAGCACAGACCGAAACGACATAGTCGCCGTCGCGTAGATTCACTCCGCGGACACCCCGGGCTACCCGTCCCATCGGCCTGACGTCGGTTTCTTTGAACTTAACCGCCATCCCGTTGCGGGTCGCGATGAAGATCTGCTTCTTGCCGTCCGTGCGAATCACGTTCAACAACTCGTCGCCTTCGTCGATGTTGATGGCGTTGATGCCGGTCACCCGAATATTCTGATAATCCGACAATGACGTCTTCTTGATAACGCCCTGTCGCGTCACCATCGTTAGGTAAACGTCTTCCGCAAAATCTCGCACCGGCATCACTGCCACCAGCTTACGCTCACTGGATATCTGCACCAGATTCACCACTGCCTTCCCGCGAGCAGCCGGTGCCGCCTCAGGGATCTCGTGCACCTTGATCTTGAATACCTGGCCGTCGTCCGTGAACACCATCAGATAGGCATGTGTCGATGCAGTAAAGATGTGCTCTACGAAATCTTCGTTCTTCGCCGTGGCACCCAAGCGCCCCTTGCCGCCGCGGCCCTGGCGCGAATACGTCGCGACGGGCGTGCGTTTGATGTACCCAGCGTTTGTGACGGTGATCGCGACGTCCTCGTCGGGGATGAGGTCTTCGATCGTGAGCTCTACGCCCGCGTCGATGATCGTCGTCCGCCGAGTGTCGCCATACAATCTTCGGACTTCCTGCAATTCGTCGATAACCACCTGCCGCAGAACGGGCTCGTTCGCCAGAATGTTCTCAAGTTCAGCGATATATTTGATGATCGATTCGTACTCATCAAGGATCTTTTGACGCTCGAGAGCCGAGAGACGACGGAGCTGTAGGTCCAAGATCGCCTGTGCCTGAATGTCTGAAAAATCGAGGCTTGTGATGACTTTTTGCACCTCTTTTAAGAACGTTGCTTGAGGTTTGTCACCGGTAATCCCGCGCCATTTGCTTACGTCGCTTAGCGTCGCAAAGTTCGAGGTCAGCCACATGCGGGCTTCGTCAACCGAGCGGGCGTTTCTGATCAGCGGAATTATGTAATCGAGCGCGTCGATCGCCTTGTTAAGACCCTCCAAGATGTGTGCACGTGCCTGTGCTTTGCGGAGGTCGAATTCGGTCCGGCGGCGCACGACATCTTTGCGAAAAGCAATGAACGCCTCAAGCATGCCCTTGAGCGTGAAGAGTTTGGGCTGGCCGTCAGCGATCGCGATGCTGATAATGCCGAATGATGACTGCAGAGGCGTCAGCTTGTACAACTTATTGAGAATGACCTGCGGGATAGCGTCACGTTTGAGCTCGATCACCACGCGGATGCCTTCGCGGTTCGACTCGTCGCGGATCTCGGAGATGCCGTCAAGCTTTTTGTCGTTTACGAGCTCGGCGATCTTTTCGATGAGGCGTGCCTTATTGACCTGATACGGAAGCTCGGTGACGACGACGGCGTCGCGTTCACGCTCGCCGCGGCCGATGCGGTCGATGCCGGCTTTTGCACGCATCTGGATAACGCCGCGGCCCTCGCGATACGCACGGTGGATCTCTTCGCGGCCGTAGATAAATCCTGCCGTTGGGAAATCTGGTCCGGGAATGATCTTTATAAGATCATCGACGGTGAGCGACGGGTCGTTGAGCAAGGCGATCGTGCCGTCCAATACCTCTGTCAGGTTGTGCGGCGGGATCTTCGTCGCCATCCCGACGGCGATGCCTTCTGATCCGTTCACAAGCAGCAGCGGGATGCGCGTCGGCAGGACCTTGGGCTCGGAAAGGGTTTCGTCGTAGTTGGGCTGAAAATCGACGGTCTCTTTTTCGATATCAGCGAGGACATCGTTGGTCAGCTTTTGCAGACGGACCTCGGTATAACGCATCGCAGCGGCGTTGTCACCGTCGATGGAGCCGAAGTTGCCCTGGCCGTCGACCAGCGGGTAGCGCATCGAAAATTCCTGCGCCATGCGAACAACAGTGTCGTAGGCCGCAGTATCGCCGTGCGGGTGATATTTACCGATAGTGTCGCCAACGACACGTGCCGATTTCTTGTAGGGCTTATTAAAGGTATTGCCGAGTTCGTGCATGGCCCAAAGGACCCTGCGGTGAACGGGCTTCAGCCCGTCGCGAACGTCGGGCAATGCACGGCCGATGATGACCGACATTGCGTAGTCGAGATACGAACGCCGCATCTCATCTTCAATATTTATTTGGTTGCGCTCTAAAAGTGAGTCCATTTTACCGGTTGCTACCTACCTATCTGTATTTCTTAAGTTTACAGGTTTTAAAAACCAACTGAGGATGATAAAAAGCTGGAAAAAACATTGCGATAGTGTTATGCTTATTTTACAGGCGGTAAGCCTGATTAGCAACTTGCAATCACCCTTCGCAAGTACCGCTAAGCTGATCCTGCAATAAGACATCTCAGCACGCCACGGCTAAATATTCGTAACGTTCTAACTGCACCTCGCCGAACTATGTCCACACCAGTCACCGATCAAGAAAGCCGACGAATCCAGCGTTATACCCTCGCTCTGCCTGCCCGTATCGAGGTCAAGGTCGACCAAACCGTCTCATGGAACGAGGTCACACGGCTCGAGGACATTTCAGCCTTCGGTGCGGGATTTAAGATCTCGAGGCCGATCAAACGCGGACGTCTCATGCTCGTTAGCCTGCCGATGCCCCGCCAGCTGCGTTGCTACGATTATCTCGAACCTCAGTATCGCGTGTGGGGCCTAGTCCGCCGCTGCATTCAGCTCAAGACCGAACCCGAAAGTTTCGCCATCGGTGCCGCGTTCATCGGTAAAGAACCGCCGGCAGATTTCCGCTCTGACCCGGCCGTGCTTTTCGACCTCCACGACCGCGAAGACGCAGGCCTCTGGAACATAATACGCGCGGACGTCAAAGCTCCTGAAG
>JACDAK010000320.1 GCA_013695495.1 Blastocatellia bacterium
TCTTTCGGGAGATCAGTGGCCGGTTCGGCGGAGTCGTTTCGCTTGTCGATGGCGGCCTTTACGTCGGGCCAGAAGCGGTGGCCGTAGAGAAAGTTGTGCGAGGTGTCGATGCGGTCTTCGAGGCCGAAATCGCCTTGCATGGCGAAGTTTCGCTTGGCTTCGTCGGGGTTCTTGGCCGAGTTGAGATAGAGGACGAGATCCAGCGGGTAGAAGCGGAACCAGACTTGGGTCGCGGTGCGATCGACCTCGTGGATGTCGGCTGCGAGCGAATCGATGGCTGCGAGCCAGTCGGCTTCGGTGTGCTTTTCAAGCGATGTGATAAATGGGTTGCTCATAGTGAGATGTTTCCCGACAGAAGCAAACCTTTATTTAATCAAAAGCTTTCGGTATAAGCAAGGTCGCGAGCGGACGGCGAGGCGCGCTTTTTGGCGGCAAACTGTGGGGCTCGGCGCAGGACTCCGTCCCCTCCGGGCACTTTGGCTTTGTGAGGCGCGGTGGGATGGTCGTGGGTCGTGGGGTTTGACGCCGCGGGGCGGCGTTGCGGACAGGAGTGTCGCGCTCCGTTGCGGAACTGACTGTAAGTGGTGCGTGTCGGCTTGACAGGGGTTGGGTGAAATCGTAATATCTAGAGTTTCGGACTTTGACGGTTCGGTCTGTATTGCGGTTTGAAAATAGCTGCGGTGCAGGAGATTGAAAGCAAAAGCAGGGATTGTAGCGTAAAGCGGGTGAACCAACACCCTTGGCATAATCGAATCACTTCTATTAAACGCCACGCTACAGCAAAGTGAAAGCTTTCGAGTTTTTGTAACGATCACATTTTTTAATTCAATCAGCATAGAGCTGCTTGAGCTAACTGCCGGAACAGGTTTCCGGCAAGAGTCAGGTAACAGAGTTCTTTTGCCTTTTTAAATAGGAAGCACGCGGAAAGCGTTAGGACAGACAGGAAAGAGAGAAAAATGCCGACTATTAATCAATTAGTTCGTAAAGGACGAAAGAAAGTTAAGTATAAAACCGCGAGCCCCGCGCTGCAGGCGAATCCGCAGAAGCGCGGCGTTTGCACACGTGTTTATACATCGACGCCAAAGAAGCCGAACTCGGCTTTGCGTAAGGTCGCGCGTGTTCGCCTGACGAACCAGATCGAAGTTACTACGTATATTCCGGGCATTGGCCATAACCTGCAGGAGCACTCGATCGTGCTTATCCGCGGCGGCCGTGTTAAGGATCTTCCGGGTGTGCGTTATCACGTTATTCGCGGAACGCTCGACGCTTCGGGCGTTGCGAACCGGAATCAGGCCCGTTCGAAATACGGTGCGAAGCGTCCTAAGGGAGCGAAGTAAATTTTGGATCGGGGATCTCGGAATTGAAATCCGAGATCGGCGATCCGCAAGCGGGTATCTAAAGATATGGCACGAAGAAGAGTAGCAACTAAACGAGACGTCCTGCCGGACCCGATCTACAACAGCCAGTTGGTGACGAAGTTCATCAACGGGATGATGCTGCAAGGCAAGAAGTCGGTGGCGGAGCAGATCTTTTATAGTTCGATGGAGAAGATCGGTGAAAAGACGGGCGAAGAGCCGCTGAAAGTGTTTAAGAAGGCCGTTGATATGGTCGCTCCGACGCTTGAAGTGAAGTCACGCCGTATCGGCGGTGCTACTTATCAGGTGCCGCTTGAAGTGACCCGCGATCGGCGAAATACGCTGGCGATCCGCTGGATCGTGCTGAATGCACGCAATCGAAGCGAGAAGACGATGGTCGACCGGCTGACCGGCGAGCTACTTGATTCGACAAGCGGACGCGGCGGGGCACTGAAGAAGAAGGACGACGTTCACCGTATGGCCGAAGCGAACAAGGCTTTCGCACATTACAGATTTTAGATCACCAGGGGCGGGCGGTATTGATACCCGGCACCTTAAGATATGGCTAACATAAGCTTAGACAAATATAGAAACATCGGGATCATGGCCCACATCGACGCGGGTAAGACCACGACGACGGAGCGCGTGCTGTTTTACACCGGTGTTTCGCACAAGATCGGCGAAGTTCACGAAGGAACGGCGACGATGGACTGGATGGAGCAGGAGCAAGAGCGCGGCATCACGATCACGTCCGCTGCGACGACCTGTTTCTGGAAGCGAAACGGACAGGAACACCGCATCAACATTATTGATACGCCGGGGCACGTTGACTTTACGATGGAAGTCGAGCGTTCACTGCGTGTGCTTGACGGTGCGGGCGCTGTGTTTGACGGCGTTGCGGGTGTTGAACCGCAGTCAGAGACGGTTTGGCGTCAGGCTGATAAGTACGGCGTTCCGAGGCTCTGCTTTATCAATAAGCTCGATCGTGCCGGTGCTTCGTTTGAACGCTCGTTTCAGTCGATACTTGATCGGCTAGGGGCGAACGCTGTTGCGTTGCAGATCCCGATCGGATTGGAAGAGCACCTTCAGGGTGTTGTTGATCTTATTACGATGAAAGGGCTCATCTGGAATGATGAGACGAAGGGTGCCGAATATGAGACGGCCGAAATTCCCGCGGATCTTGTTGAAACTGCGAAGGAATGGCGTGAGAAGCTTGTGGAAGCAGTTTCGGCGATCGACGATGATCTGATGATGAAGTACCTCGAGGGCGAGGAGATCTCGGAAGATGAGATCCGCAAGGCGCTTCGTCAGGGTACGGTTGATCTTAAGATCGTTCCGGTTGTTACCGGATCGGCGTTCAAGAATAAGGGCGTGCAG
>JACDAK010000108.1 GCA_013695495.1 Blastocatellia bacterium
GTAGCCTGCGAGAAAATACGTGTCAAACATATCATACAAAGGCGTATCACCTTCGACGAAAGACATTATCAAATCTCATGTTGTATAATGTTCGATTATACTGACATTACCGTCGGGATATCACAGACTTGAAACTATGGATATCAACCAACTCGAAGTGCTGGTGGCGGTAGCAAGTGAGCGCAGTTTCTCCCGCGCCGCCGAAGCACTTAGCCGCACTCAGCCCGCTGTGAGCCAGGCGATCAACCGTCTGGAAAAGGATCTAGGCGAAAAGCTTTTCGATCGCTCTTCCAAAGACGGAACGCTAACGCCCGCGGGCGAGGTCCTGATCGAATATGCCAAACAGATGCTGAATCTTCGGCAAACCGCGATTGTTGCCGTCAAAGAACTTCGCGGGCTGCACAAAGGCAAGATAACCATAACGGCAAACGAGCACACCGTGTTCTATTTGCTCCCAGTAATTCAGCGATTTCGCGAGCTCCACCCTGAGATAAAGATCGAGGTCCATCGAGGCGTCGCCAGCCGTATTCCAAAAGAGATCACGGCCCGCGAGGTCGAACTCGGAGTTCTCTCGTTCCGCCCGTCTGAGACCGCCCTTCGTTCTATACCGGTGGTTGTGGACGATCTCGTCCTCGTCATTGCTCCGGCTCACCACTTAGCCAAAAAGAAAAGTGTCGCGATCAAGGAATTAGGCGGAGAGACTTTCATCGCCCACAATGCGCGCTCGCCCTATCGGAACAAAGTCATCGAAACATTCGAAAGATTCGGGACTCCTCTCAACATCGCCGTCGAACTGCCGTCTCTCGAAGCTATTAAGAGACTCGTTATACGCGGCGTGGGAATAGCTCTCGTACCTCAGTTGACGGCACGAGCAGAAATATCCGATGGCAGATTGATAGGATTAACGGTAAAGGAATTAAGAATGGAAAGAACTCTGCACCTTGTCTACCGACGAAACTCCGTACTGTCGCATGCAGCAACAGAATTCCTGCGTATCGCAGAAGAGATGGCGGCGGGCTGATCGTATGAGTTTAACGAACCGTGAATCTTCGACACGTGCCTGTGTAATAGTGAAATGAAATACGCTAAGATTGCCTTGCGGTTTCTCAACTACTGAATAAAGAGGTTAAGCAGGATATATGTTCAATCAATTTACGCTCGGTATCGAAGAAGAGTTCCAAATCGTCGACCCAACAACCCGCGAACTGAAATCACAGGTCGCAGAGATCCTCGCGGAGGGGAAACTTCTGTTGGGCGAGAAGGTCAAACCGGAGATGATCCAATCGATGATCGAGGTTGGAACCGGCGTTTGTGCGAACATCAAAGAGGCCCGCGAGGATATCACCAAACTTCGCTGCATAATCTCGTCGCTCGCTCGGAAACAAGGGATGGAGATAGTCGCCGCCTCGACCCATCCGTTTTCTAAGTGGTCCGAGCAAGAGATCTATGACGGCGACCGCTACCGCCTTTTGATCGATGAGTTGCAAATGGTGGCGCGGTCGCTGCTCATCTTCGGCGTACACGTTCACGTCGGTATCGAGAACTTAGACCGTCGAATACATATTATGAACGCCGCGCGATATTTCTTGCCGCACGTTCTCGCAATGACCACGTCCTCGCCCTTCTGGCTCGGATTCAACACCGGCCTCAAATCCTACCGGTCCGAAGTATTCAAAAAGTTTCCGCGTACCGACATTCCAGACCACTTCGAGTCGTATCAACAGTTCCAAACCTATCTCGATCTGCTCGTTAAGATGAACTGCATTCAAGACGGCAGTAAGATCTGGTGGGACGTTCGGCCGCACTCATTGTTTCCAACGCTCGAATTCCGGGTTTGCGACATCCCCACCCGGGTCGACGACACCATTGCAGTTGCAGCTCTTTTCCAGGCGATCGTCGCAAAGCTCACAGTTTTGATCGATAAGAACTTGGGCTTCCGGCTTTATCACCGCCGCCTGATCCAAGAGAATAAGTGGCGTGCAGTGCGATATGGCCTGGACGGAAAGATGCTTGATCTCGGCAAACAGAAAGAAGTCCCCGCCCGCGACCTCATTCGCGAACTGCTCGAGTTCGTCGACGATGTCGTGGACGAACTCGATTCCCGCGCCGAGATCGAACATATTCATACCATCCTCGAACGCGGCACCTCCGCCGATGAACAATTACAAGTCTTCGAGGAAAGCGGCGGCGATTTCAACGCCGTCGTCGATCGCCTCATCATCAACACCATGGAAAACGTCCCCGAAAAGTGTTTCGATTAGGGAACACTGTCTGGAAATAGTGCGGTAATCTGCATTTATTTTCATAGAGGGACAATTTCGCCCTCTGATGTTCAACTTTGTTGGACGTTTTTTGACATCTTTGGTCAGCCTGTGCTATAACATGATTGACTTTCCGACTTCTCGGGTCCTTGTGAGAAGTCAATTCACTCCCTCACCGTGCTGCGTTATGAACAATTTAATCAGGAAACATACTGCCGGTTTTTCACTTATCGAGTTGTTGGTCGTTTTGGCTGTGCTCGGGGTGCTCGTCACATTCGCGATCATGGCGCTTGGACGTTCGCAGCAGAACCTTCGCCGCCAAAGCATCGCCAAAGAGTTCAAGGTTGTGC
The DNA here is from genome assembly GCA_013695495.1 of Blastocatellia bacterium. Lineage (GTDB taxonomy): Bacteria > Acidobacteriota > Blastocatellia > Pyrinomonadales > Pyrinomonadaceae > OLB17. Next base: position 2,612 of record JACDAK010000108.1, read on the forward strand.
TTGAGCGTGCACGTTTCGATTCGCTGAAACGCAGGCCGTCAAGTTGCGCAGACATGTCTCGAGTCGAGATCTTGAGCCCGACGTCGTTTCGCTACATCACTGATACAAACCAGGACGGAACGCTTCAACCCGATGCCGAAGCACGTGTCGTTGATTTTGGCTCAAGTCCGGTGCGGATCGTAGATGAAACACCCCTCGTGTTCCCGATCATTATTCGCTTCGATATGCGCGGCGGTTCGTCCTCCGGAGCGTGCGGGGCTGAAACGGTTGCAAGGACGCCGACACATTTCTGCGAACTTCCGTGCGGGACCAGAAATCCGACCAATTCCACCTCGATCTATGTGTCTCCGACGGGAACCGTCGCGCTGTTGATCGGGGGTGAAGACGAACCGGAATTTGACGATCCCGACGTTTCGCTCGTCGACTTTGCTTATGGCGTAAATGAGCACCTTGCTGTTTGGACCGGGACCCCGCCAACGCCGTCGCCGATTCCGACACCCGCGGGCACGCCTAGCGGATCCCCGAGCCCCACGCCATCAGGTACGCCGTCACCAACACCTACAGGAACGCCTAGCCCGACACCTTCACCTACGCCGCTTCCGGCGTGCACAAAGAATCAGAAGCCCGGAAATCCTCCGCAGTGCAGCTGCAATCCGCCATACTTCATACAGAACAATGGCCAGTGCAAATAGTCTTCGAGGAGTTTGCAACTATGAACGAATCTAAAGAAATCCAACATGACCAAGCTTCCGATTCCGCGGGTTTCACCCTGCTTGAGACCATCGTGGCGATGCTGATTATGACCATATCGCTCTTAGGGGCTCTCCAGGCGATCAACTATTCGGTACTTTACAACGCGGGAAATGCGTCACGTGCTCAAGCCCTCGCATTGCTTCAGCTAGAGGTAGAACTTCTTCGGGCGGCAAAGTTCACTCCGGGCGGCGCAGATAATTTTCCGCCGCCTGGTAACGGGGATTGCCGCAGCGATGCACTGCGTGATATCACGGGCGGAGATAAGCCCGAGTGTTTTGTGAACGCGGCAAATGGCGGGCGTTTTTCAATCACCACAAGGGTGGACGACAACCCGTTCAACGCTCCGAATACGCCCGACATTGACCCAACCGCACAAATCAAAGAAATAACTGTTGAAGTGGTACTCGCCAGTAAAACCCCTGGATGGCAAACCGCAGTGCCGGCACGTGTAGTAATCCGCCGGTCGATGGCAAACTAATATGCAACACTCTAATCCACGGTCCCAACAGGGCTTTTCACTCCTAGAATTGATGATCGGGATGACCATCACGCTGATGTTGCTCGGCGTAATGTCGTCGGTCGTCTTCCGGGCCACCGGTGTAAATCAGCGCGAAACGCGAAAGGCAGACGCACTTGTTTCCGCTCAGGCGGCATTAAACCTGATGTCGCGTGAGATCGGGAACTCCGGTTTCGGCATTTACATGGACGAAATGACGCAGACTCCCAGTAATGGGATCGTCATTGCAGATTCTAATAGTCAGCAGATCCGGGTCCGATCCAATTTTGACAACGTCGGCGACATTTCACGCCCCCCGGGATCGACCGTTATGGCAACGAACCAGCCGGGTGAAGATGTAACGTTCTTCTTCGATCCCTCGACAAGATCGATCGTGCGGTATGACTTCAACGCACCGTCGGGCACGCCCGCGTCGTCAGTTGTGGTTAACCGGATCAGTAACGTGACGTTCCAGTATTTCAACTATACATCTAGCAGTTCGACGGTTACCTCAACAAGCACGCCAACTTCGGCAACGGGCCGCGTTCGCATTACCGTTCTGGTCGAACTCGAACCGGTTCCCGGACAAGCCATTAACGAGGTCGTTTCGTTCACATCCGACGTGACACTGCGAAACTCGAATTACATGCTTAGACAGTATTGATCGTAGCGAAAGCTTTGGAGGAAGTTATGAAGATAGTTTTACGTAAACAGATGCAGCGCGAGGGCGAAAAGGGTGCAGCCCTTATAATGGCTCTACTCATATCCGCGCTTGTTCTGGCACTTTCAGTTAGCCTTATCCTTGCAACATCGGTAAATTCATGGAACTTTACCGACGCCACGGCCGAGCAGCAGGCATATAATGCCGCTGAGAACGGCATTCAGGCCGTCGTCGATGTGCTCCGCTACAAGTGCACTCCCGCCATTTCTGGAGCGGGAAACAACGGCTGCCGAGTAAAACCCAACCCGCTTTATGTAACCACGGAAGGCGGCCAGACCATTCACGAGCATCACAAACTCAATAAGATAACTTTCGCCAAGGTCGTCGGTATGAGCACCTCGAACTCCGCCGCAGATGAAAGCGAAAACCCTCGCATGTCGCGCGTGCTGAGCTATGCCGGCTCCGCAGCAACTGATCGTGTCGTCGTCCTCGGCAACCCCGCGAACTATAACGCGTTCGATCTTTCTATCTCCGATCCGGATAACACCGGCTCGTACATCTCCTATGTCACCCAAGGGAAGTTTTTCGATTACGATCTGGGAAATAATCAGCAGATTACGTTCGGCTCCGGTGCGAACTTCACACGGGTCGCGTATCAACCTACGGTCGTCTCAAACCTACATATCCCGGCCGATACTGTAAAGCCTACCGATTTCGGCAAGTTTGTTGTCACCCTAGGCTCATCCGGCGGGGCAGCGGTTACGCGGTTGATCCGGTTTGAGATCGCAGTACACATGACGGTTCCCTTTTCTGCGGTCCAAGTTCCTGCGACTCGAATGATCCGGGGTTACATAGTTCCGCCGAGTTTGATCAATGGTTCGAGAAGTAACGACCCGGCCAATCCGAACATCATTTTCGATTCGAAAACGTATAATCTTCGCGGAAGCGATTTCGTTTTGGAGTTTGGCTCGGCGCTTAGCTCTTCGTATCCTGCCTGGGCAGGATCTCCAGCCCCGGCAATGTATATGGATCCGAATTATCCTCCCATCGGATATAAGGCGGTATTAACGGGAGCAACCGGCGGGGGGTTCGAAAACAAGTTACAAGCCACAATGTCGCCCCCAGAGCCCACACGCATCCGGATAGTATCGACCGGCTACGGCCCTCGAGGATCGAGAAAAACTCTTGAGGCTATAATCCAGAACAACTATTTCAACGGGCTAGGTGCTCCCGCTACCTTAACGATGGTGGGGCCTCCATGGGCATCCAACGGGACGTTCACCTTCGATCCCGGCAATTCCAATGCGATGCTGTATTCAGGTATCGACCTTGCGACCGGGTCGACGGACATCATCCCTCCTGTGGGTACTTCTCATCCGCCCACATGCGGCTTTACAGGATGCGAAGATCCAAATCTTGATACGGTTATCGACGGTTTCGGCAACAAGATCGACAACACGGTCATTGGAACCCCTGCGAACGTTTCATCTGAGGTGCCGCGATGGCTTAAATCACCCTCTCTCTTGGATGCCACGGTCAAGTCCCTTCATCAAACGGCGCTAAACTCGTACGATCCCACAAATTCGACCGGGCGGGTGTTCACAAACACAAACCCAACGAGCTGGGGCAATAATGCGACCGGCACGGGAATAACTTTCTGCGACGGCGATTGCACACTTGGGCCGATAGCCGGCGGCGGAATCTTAGTCGTGACAGGTAAACTGACCTTGCATGGTAACTTCGATTGGAACGGCTTGATCATCGTAACCGGGTCCGACGGCGTACTCAGAAGCGGCGGCGGAAACGGTACGATTCGCGGAAACATCGTGGTAGCTCCTTACCTCAACAGCACGATCTTCGGCAACGTTGATCCGATCGAGGACGCGCGCTTTCTCGCACCGCAATGGAAAACACAAGGCGGTGGTAATTCGACCATCCAGTACAATTCAGATAATCAAAACAGCGGCCTGGGGGCGATAAGCAACAACGTTCTCGGCGTCGTCGAGAAATAGTTTTTGCCGACAAACAAAAAAACAGGTCTCCGATCAATTCGGAGACCTGTTCTTCTTTGCAAGCTAGTTATTATGTTTGAGCGCTAGTTTGAGGAAGTTCTCAAATAAGATCCTGCCGTCGCGGGATTCGTTTGGGTGTTCCCAGCGTGTCGGGTTTTT
>JACDAK010000111.1 GCA_013695495.1 Blastocatellia bacterium
AAGAGCCTTCGACTGCGAATGGACCGGCAAACGGGCCGAGAAGACGGATTCTATAGAATCAAACGTAACCATCAAGACGGCACCATCCCCGCCGCTTTCAAGCTCCAAACGGCATCATCATCGCCACCTACGAACGCGACGGCGACATAAAAACCGCCGAGCCTCAGATAGATAAGAATGCCCAATGAATTTTGAACTAGGGGGTCACAACCTTAAACACATCCACAGAATTCCGCGATCGTAACGCGCTACTTCCCCGGAGCGATTCTCCAGAGCTCCCCGTTCGCTTGGTCCGTAACTACATAGAGAAACCCATCCGGCCCCTGGCGGACGTCACGGATCCGCTGGCCCCGGTCGCTTAACAAGTGCTCCTCGCCAGCGACGCGGCCGTCTTTCAGCACCAGCCGCACCAGCCGCTGCGAGACCAATCCGCCCACAAAAATATTCCCCTTCCATTCCGGAAACGCCGCCCCCGTGTAAAACTCCATCCCCGACGGCGCTATCACCGGATCCCAATAATAGACCGGCTGCTCTAAACCCTCTCTCGCCGTAGCACCGCCCGCGATCGCCTCGCCCGAATACTCCTCACCATAGGTGATCAATGGCCAGCCATAATTCTTCCCTTGCTCGACCAGGTTCAGCTCATCGCCCCCCCGTGCCCCGTGCTCAACGATCCAGAACCGCCCCTGGTCATCAAACGTCGCCGACTGTATATTCCGATGCCCTATCGTCCAAATGTCGCCATATGCACCTTCGCGTCCCGCAAACGGATTATCCGTCGGCACCGTGCCGTCCGGGTTGATCCGCACGACCTTGCCGTTATGGCTATCCAGATGCTGTGCCTGCGGCCTCATCCTTTCCCTGTCAAATCGGTCGCCGAGCGTGATGAACAGCTTCCCGTCCGGCGCAAAAGCCAGCCGCGAACCGAAATGCATCCCGTTGTTATACGTCGGCATCGCCCTAAAGATCACCCGCACATCCGAAAGCTTCCGCCCGTCCGGACTTAACACCCCCCGAGCTACCGACGTACCGGCGCCCCCCTCGCGCTGCTCTGAAAAGCTCCAAAATATCGTCCTGTCCTTCTCAAAATTAGGGCTCAGCTCCACATCCAGCAATCCGCCCTGCCGCGCGGCTGTGATCGGCGGCAGCCCGCCCTGTCGGCTTTCGGCGGAAGGCCCGCCATCCGCCACCGACGTCAGGCCTTCGATCGGCTCACCGATTTCGCCCGTCGCCGAAACGATCCGCATTCGCCCGGGCTTTTCCGTGACCAAAAACCTCCCGTCCGGCAGCGGCTCCACCGCCCAAGGATTCGTCAATCCCTTCGCCAACACCGTCACCACGATCGGCGCCGTGGTCATTGCGGCACAAGCACGCGTCTGTCCCGCGAACGCCGGATTCTGCTCAGGCGCATTCGGCGCTCCCAACGAAACAGGCTGGCACGCCGCCTGCTCGTTTTTCTGCTGGGCCCTCGGCTCCGTCGTCTGCTCCGCGTTCTGCCCCGCCGGCCTCTGCGCACACCCCACGTCCGCCATCAAAAAGATCAATGCAAATACGATCGCAAATTGTGTCCTCATCAATTGGTTCTTCTCCTTGGTCCTGTTCTCAACAACGCAGCATCACCGACCTGTCTACACAGCGCCAGATTCAACCGCGCACTACTTCACTCTTTTCGATTACTTAGTTACATTATACCTTAACTTGGCATTATAGTCGGTGCGACGATTTTCGTTTCCTTGCTATCCCGAACAGTGCACCGTTATGAATAAGCAAAACGTCCGTTTTGGAAGGATGGCAAACTAGGAAATCACGAATTCTTACGCCCGCGGTCTCGACGACTGAGTTGCAAATAACGGTAACAACGGGTAAAAGATTACTGCAAACTTGGAATCGGGAGGCGAAATAATGTTTATACCCAAATGGTTGCTCGTGCTGATCGGTCTACTTTTCACCGGTTTGGCGATTTGGACATATCTGCTTGTGAGCGACCGCAATCCGCTCCCCTTCCCCGATCGCGGGTCTCGCATTTTCTCGGCCTCGTCACCTGAGGCAAAGGACGCCATTGTCACATTATTATCGCAGCATGATTTAAACGAGCGCGTTCAGGCGAATAGTAGCGGCATTCTTCGGTCGATAATGTGGGACGGGACGATAATCAACCATTCGCCTCCCGACATGAGGAAGAAGCTGGGCGGTGCCGTCGCTAGTATCGGCATTGTTGCAAACGATCCAGTTGAAAGCGCCAATAGTGCCGCAAATTTTCTGCGTTCGCGCGGATTCGAAGCCGAGGTCGTCCTCGACGTCGAACCTGAACTGCCAATAGCGTTTGTCACAACCAATGCGATGCTTGGGACTGTCCTTAATTTTCGTAAACACCTTATCCATTTTCCGGCACCGGGAAGCACCCGGGAATAACCGGACCGGCGGCGAACCGGACGTGATCGGCAGGAATAAAAAGACAGGCGAGATCATTTTCGTTGATTGCTCACCCGAAAGCCCAAAAGGCCGCCGTAGCGTCTGCTACGATGCGGCCGCGCTCGCGTCGCGCAAGGAAAACAAGCCGAAACACAGCGCCCTCGGCATGGCTGCCGAGATGGGGATCGAATCGCTTACCGAACAAGAGTACCGAAACCTGCAAAAGCTCGGCGAGTTCGACCTTAAAACCTCGTCATGGATAGCGACGCCCGCCGACGTCCGCCAACTCGGTGGTGCCATGTTCTGCGATCGCCGCTACAACACCGTCTGGACCTACCACAACGGAGCCGAATCCTACTACGCCGCCCGCGGCTTCCGCGGCATACTGCGCGTCTAGGAAAATGATTCCAGAAAATCAACAGTGGATTTGAGGTCCGGAGCAAAGCCGTCCGCTCCGATCTCCAAATACATCTCCGGCACTTGCCGAAAACTAGCGCCGCCGACGATTATCTTAAGATCGCCGCCGGCGAACTTCTCCCTAAGCTGCTCTATTATTTGAATAACTTTTGGGAGATTGAACAGCATGGTTGCCGAGATCCCCACAACATCTGCCCGGTGTTCCTCAATGGCTTTTAAGACACCCTGGTGGGGCATGTTCGTGCCCAGAAAGCGAACGTCCCAGCCCTTAACTTCCAGCACATCGGCGACCATGTTGGCCCCGATCTGGTGCATCTCTCCTTCTACACCCGTAAATTCTCGGCAACGAATTCAGGATCAATACCTCGCGAAGCAAGCATGCGGGAGGTCCATCGCGCGTAGTCTTCAAACGGCGCGGTCGAGCCGCTTTCGATCGAGCTCGACAGAAAGTCGATATGATATTTGGCGTCTTCTATTCCGCGAACCCGTCCCGCGTCTCCGTAACGCGTCACCCAATCCGGGTGACGGAGCAAGAACTGATCCGTGACCGATTGCGCAACCACGTGCTTTGCTTCACTGATTCGCCGCTTTCGCGGTCGCGGCCCTCGAAAACCGTCTCGCTCTCGTCGGCCGCCTTCCATTCTGTACCCAGGTCGAGCAGGTTAACCGGCCATCGGTTACTCCCGACTATGCGTCGTGTGTTCCGCTGGAGCTAAGATCGTGTCCGGCGATCGGATTCAAACCACTCGACAAATTTAGCGATTCCCTCTTCGATTTTCGTCTTGGGTTTATAACCGAGCAATTCCCGCGATTTTGAGATATCCGCAAACGTGATCGGTACGTCGCCCGGCTGCATTGGCTGTCGGTCGATCACCGCTCTTTTCCCAAGGCTGTTCTCAAGCAGCTCGATCAGTCGGGAAAGCTCGGTCGTTTCCGATTCGCCCAGGTTAAACGCCTCATGCATTGATGCGTCGTAGTCGATCGCAGCTCTGACGCCCTGAATGATGTCATCGACATATGTATAATCTCGCCGGGTCGTTCCGTCGCCGAATACCTTGATCGGCTCACCGGTAGTGATCTGCGAAGCGAATTTGTGAATCGCCAGATCGGGCCGCTGCCTCGCGCCGTACACGGTAAAGAACCGCAAACAAACCGTTCGAAACCCGTAAAGATGCGAGTACGTATGACACAGCAATTCGCCTGCAGCCTTGGTAGCCGCATACGGCGAGATCGGATTCACGATCTTGTCTGATTCCGCAAACGGGACCTTGCTGTTTATCCCATAAACGCTCGACGACGAACCAAAGACAAACTGCGGAACCTCATATGTCCGGGCAAGCTCCAGTAAATTGAGCGTTCCCGTTACGTTTGTTTCAGCATAAAGCCGCGGCTCCTGCAGCGATGGCCTAACGCCTGCCCTCGCCGCCAAATGCACGATCGCATCAAACCGCTTTTCACTGAAGACTTTCTTAAGTGCGTCGCCGTCCCGAATGTCAGCTTCATAGAAATCAACATTCCCGCCAAGAGCCGCAAGATTTGCCCGCTTTATCTCAGGTGAATAGAAATCGTTCAGATTGTCGACAATGGTAAGGTCCCATCCACCTTCGTCAATCAGGAGTTCAGCCAAATGTGATCCGATGAATCCGGCGCCGCCGGTTAATAGAATTTGTTTGTTCACTATTGTTTAATTATTCAGAAAGCGCTGTTTTACCTGATACTGATGTACGACCTCCTCCAAAAAGCCTTCGTAAGTGAACGTCGCAAGGTCATAATCCGGTTTCAGCTTATACATCAACGGGATCGCCACTCGCCACGCCATCCATTGCCGCTGCCGGTCGGTTAGATCCCAACGGCGGCGGAGCATATTTTCTATCACCTCGACCTCCCCGGAGCGCAAAGTGCTGACATCTACCCGCATTTCCGGCCTTGGCTGTACGCGGCGATACGCCGCATCGGCAACCGGGTTCGAAAATGTCTCCATAAAAGTCGGAGCGTCATCGGTTCGTTCGCGGACCACGACGGTGCCCGCAAAAAGATCGCCCACGCGCTGATCGCGGGTGTTCAGAAATACAAAGATCAGCCCCACCGAATATATCGGGAGCACAAAGCCGGGGGCGGAATCGAATAACCGCAGCAGATTTCGCGTAACTGCTTCCCAGATCGTTATCGGCCGCCCGTCCTCGCGAATTACGCGTAGCTTCATCAGCCTCTTGCCAGGCGTTTGACCGTTCCACGCCCATTCGAACGCAATGAAATAGCCGAACAACAGCAAGAAAATAACGATCAGGAGTGCCGCAATGCTCCACTTCGGAAGCTCCGAAAAAATGCTTTCCTCGCCAAAAGCGTTCACTCCTGACATAGCTAGAACTACGAAGATCACGACCGCTATAGCCGTAAATTGTATTGCGTGGTCGATCGCAACCGCCAAAAATCGGTTCCCTATCGAAGCCAGCGAGAACGCGAGCGGAACACGTTCCGGCGTTTCGATTATGAGAGTTTCTTCGGTTTCGATTATGGGCGCACTCATGAAATGGCGAAATGAATTACTATTATTCGTCGCAGACCCAAAAATTGTAAAGTGAGTTTTTGCTTGTCATATCAATTTGAGGTTAACTATACTGAATTTTGGATAGTGTTCGATAGATTGGAAAAATGATGCAGCAGAACATCACACGCGGGCCGCTGAATGGGGAAGGATCGACGTTCGCGATCGTCGTCAGCCGCTGGAACGATTTTCTTACCTCGAAACTCGCGGACGGCGCTGTGGACGGATTAACGAGCCACGGGGTCTCCGAAGCTGCCGTCGATATTTTCCATGTCCCGGGGGCATTTGAACTCCCCCTCGCGGCGCAGAAATTGGCTGAGACCGGGAAATATGATGCTATCATCGCCTTGGGCGTGGTCATTCGGGGCGAAACGCCTCATTTTGATTATGTCGCAAGCGAGGCAGCGAGAGGGATAACGAACGTCGGGCTCAAAACCGGTATCCCGGTGATGTTTGGCGTAATCACCGCCAATACATCGGAACAGGCAGTCAGCCGTTCGGGCGTGAAAGACGGTAACAAGGGCTACGAAGCCGCTGTTTCGGCGATCGAAATGGTCAGTTTATTCCAGGGGATCTCGGGTGACGCCGAGGAAGGGAAGGACGAGAAAGCTTTAACTCATGTCGTTTGAAAAGTCAGCTAAGAGTTCGGGATCCCGACGCAAAGCGCGCGAATGTGCGTTACAGATGTTGTTTGCCGCTGATGTCGTAAAGAACAAGCAGGATTTCTCTACATCAGCGTACTGGGACGAGCTTGGTGATGCTGATATGGACGAAAAGCTCCGTGTTTTTGCCGACAGCATCGTGATTGGTTCGCTTGCAAATCTACCCGCGATCGACGACCGCATCCGCACCCGGGCTGAACACTGGCGAATAGAACGCATGGCCATCGTCGATCGAAATGTCCTCCGCCTCGCCGTTTACGAATTCCTTTTTCTAGACACTCCTCACACAGTAGTCATCAACGAAGCCCTTGAGGTCGCCCGCAGGTTCTCAACATTCGAAGCAACTCAGTTTATCAACGGCATCTTGGATGCTATTAAACTCGATCTCGCGCGTGAGAATGGCGACACGCCTCCCGAAGAACCCTCAACCGACGCACAACAGTCAAAAGCTTCTTCAAACTGATGTTAGCCCGTCCTAGATCTGATCTATTCCGCTGGCTTATCTTTGCCGCTGCATTCGCGGCGATCATCTCCAGCGGGACCTTCGCGGCCGCACAGGATTTGCCGAGGTCGATTCGCGGTTATAAGGTTCACGGCGAGAGAATCCGAATCGACGGCACCACCCCGTCGAACGGCCTCACCATCACGTTTACAGAACCGGAACTCGCGGAC
>JACDAK010000123.1 GCA_013695495.1 Blastocatellia bacterium
TCAATGACCAGGGCACGCGTGCTTCCTACGTCGTCTCCGACACAAGCAAATATCGAACGCTGGTCGTGCCGAACTTCGTCCCCGAATTCGTTCAGGCGCAGAACATCCGCCGCGGCTGGGCCGAGCAAAAGCTTTACATCGCAGAAACCGGTGCTAATCGCCTTAACTCTCACGAGATCAAACTTCCCGCACACGAAGGCGTCAGCAGTTTCCGCCGCAGCACATGGACGCCGGACGGCGCACACCTGCTTGTGGATCGAATGGACCGTGACACCAAACGTCGCCAGCTCTATTACGTCCGCAACGCCGGCACAGCCGAAGAGAAGGTGATCCTCGTAACTGAAGAGACCGACGACAAATGGCAGGCTCCCCTATCTAACATATTCGAACCGCATCCGACCGACCCGAACACGCTGTTCTTCGCATCGGAACGCGACGGCTATAGCCATCTCTATCTCGCGACCGTCAATCCTGAGGCAGGCACCGCGAACATCCGTCAGCTGACGAACGGCAATTGGCAGGTTGAATGGGCGCGCTGGACGAACGCCGGCCAGATCCTCTATTCCTCGACCGAAGCCGGCTACACGGGCCGCGAGCTTTACCTGCTCGACCCCGCCAGCGGCCGCAAGGGCATGCTCGAATCGCCCGAGAAGGGTATGAAGGACAACTTCGTCCTGTCAGAGAACAAAGGCGAACAGACCGTCGTATTCGAACATTCCAAATGGAATCAGCCCGGCGATATCTACGCACAACGCGTTTGCTCGCCCTGTTCAAAGCCCAACGCCCCCATCCGCCTGACGAACACCGTCCCCAAAGAGTTCATGGCGCGCAAATGGCAGGTTCCCCAGTTCATTGAAATAGATTCGAGCGACGGCAAGAAGATCCCCGCGAAGATCTACCTCCCCGCTGGCTTTAACAAACAGAAGAAATACCCGATGGCGATATTCGTCCACGGTGCCGGCTATCTTCAGAACGTCATCAACGGCTGGAACAACTACTACCGCGAGTTTATGTTCAACCAGTTGCTGACGCAGCGGGGCTATGTCGTGCTCGACATAGACTATCGCGGATCAGCCGGCTACGGCCGCGATTGGCGCACCGACGTTCACGACTTTCTCGGCGGCAAAGATTATGACGACCACATCGACAGCATTGACCACATGGTCGCCAACTACGCCGTCGATCCCACAAAGGTCGGCGTGTATGGCGGAAGCTACGGCGGGTTCATGGCAGGCATGCTCGTGATGCGTGCACCCGACAAGATCGCCGCTGCCGCCGCACTCCGCTCGGTTTTCGACTGGAAGAACTATTACGCCACCAACCCCGGCTATACCGCCCAGCGGCTAGGCTTCCCCGACAAGAACGCCGAGGCTTACAAACGCAGCTCGCCCATCACCTACGCCGAACAGCTCGAACGCCCGCTCCTTATCCTTCACGGCATGGTCGACGATAACGTCCACGTACAGGACTCCATCCAACTCATCGAAAAACTGATCAGGCTCGGCAAGACCAAACACTTCGAGGCAATGATGTACCCCTCTGAAAGCCACGCCTTCGTCCGCCCCGAAAGCTGGGCCGACGAATACGAACGCATCCAATGGTTCTTCGAACGCCACCTCGAAAACCGCTAGCCTTCAGCTCTAACCAAACAGCATTACCTGTTTAGAGGTGTTTACGGGTTTAGGGTGTTTAAGCTTAAACAGCCGCAAACACCCTTTCCTGTTTGTTTAGAAGTTTAAGTTAATTCCTGCGGCTTGCCGCCACGGTGTGCGGAAAGGCTTGCCTTTCCGGAAGGTGGCTCAAACTTCTTGGGCTATGCCCTGTCTTTACGCCAATCGAGGCGCTTGATATCAACTTCAAGCGGCTCGTGATACGCACGGTCAGATGTGATTGTTTCACTCTGCTGAGCTCGGTTCATATGAACAGAAAAAGCCCGCGGGGGCAATTCCGCGGGCGATGATCAACTATGATGTATCCAGCACAGCTAATCGCAGGCGTCGTCGTCCATAGTCCGGTGAAACTCGCAGCAGTCGCGCGGCACTGATCTTTCCATCAGCTGCGCTGCCGCAGCGATCAGAGCCCCGCATACTGTCAGTGAAATGCCAAGCGCAGTCCCATCGGCAAAAAAATGTCCGGCCGCAATAGCCAGAAACCCAGTCGCGAATATCGACAGCGGCCTGCTGCTCGTTCGCCCCCAAAAGAGTCGTACTGCTATCCGGCCTCCACCGAGGACCAACACTGACCCAAGCAGTGCCAATTCAAACCACTCGCCGGTCACCAACTGCAACCCTAAAAGCGGAAGCAAAAGAATGGCAAGCGGCCGAAATGCGCACTCCACCGCACATGCGATCGAAGCGAACACCGCGATCCGGCCATACCAAGATGTCTCGATTTTCGTTTCTGCCATAGTATTCACCTAGAACGAAATACGAGCCGATAACTGCATCGAACGCGGCCCACCAACCTGATAAAGAGCACTGAAGCCGCCCGTTCCGCTCAGCTGATTCGCAAGAATGTTCGTCGCACGTCCGAAGTTCAGGTTCTGCGAACTCGCGACCCTTCATACGAAAGAAAGAAGAACGTCCTGTCTCGCCCAGAGCTGAAGAACGTCCTGTCTCGCCCAGAGCTGAAGAACGGGCCTCCTTCGCCAAAATTCAAAAACGGCAGCGGGCCCGCGAACGTGAACCCAAAGTTATTCTGCCGAAGCTTACCTCGCGGAATACCCGCCCGATTATTAAAGAAGGTGTTCGCATCAAAGATCTCGTTCCTAAGATAGTTGTAAACACTGCCCGAATACCTGTTCGTCCCTGATCGCGTCACTAGAGCGATCTGTCCACCCGGCGTGCGGCCAAACTCCGGTGCAAACGACGACGTCAGCACACGAAACTCCTGCAGCTCATCCACCGACGCGAGATTATTGAACCCACCGACCACAGTTGTGTTCGGCAGCGTTCCCGCAGCCTGTTGGCTGGAAGTGGCGATCGGCGTGGTACCCGAATTAGCCCCGACGCCGTCCAACATGAAATAATTTGAGTTAGTTCGCTGCCCGTTGACCGAAAATTGTCCCGGGCTAGTCACCTGCGCTGGGGTCAGGACCACTCCCGGCGTCAGCTCGATCAGCGTCTGAAAACTCCGGCCATTGAGCGGCAGATTCTCAACGAAATTGCGGTCGATAACAGTGCCGACAACTCCCGAATCGCGTTCGATTATGTCCGGCTGGCCAGCTATGGTGATTACTTCGTCAGGGCCAGCGACTTCGAGTTGGAAGTTCTGTGTTGTCGTCCCCGCGACCGAGACGATCACATTATTCTGCGAAGCGAGTTGAAATCCGACTGCGGAAACTTCAATACGATAAGTTGCCGGCGAAAGCTGCGGAAATACAAACACCCCGTCCGCGTTCGATGTAGCGGTTTGCGAAGCGTTCGTCGCTGCATTCGTGATGGTAACTGCTGCACCCGTAACAGGCGCCCGCTGAGCATCGATGATCCTCCCGGTTACGATCGAAGCCGACTGTGCATGCACAACAGCCCCGGCTGAAATGAATAAGAACGTAATTAATGTTAAGAATATTTTGATCATAGCTTTATTGATCTAGAAAAATGTCGTCTGATCAGAATATTCGAGTAAACCACGCCCTGATCGACCGGCAAGGATTTTTCAATGAACTGACGCCTTTACTCGATGAATGAGCGACTTCGACATTTGAGCCGTAACTTCGCGCCCATCAAAAATGCCCGCTGGTAGGCGAAAAACGACGCTTCCGTTGAATAATTTCCAGCGACGGTCCTGCTGCACTAAACTGCCTGAAAACGTCATACAGGAGTATCAATGCTTAAAAAATCTATCTTCACCATCTTTTTTCTGGTCTTTTTCGCGTTCACGGCGGTGGCCGGCACGGATCGCGCCAATTGCTTCCCATACGAACGCCTTTCGCCCGACAAGCGGCAATATGCCGAGGAACTTTTGCTCAAGGCGCTAGACAGCGAGGCTCTCTACACCATCGTCGGCGGCATCAAACCAATGTCGAGCGGCTTTGCCACCTTTTCAACAACAGCGAGCGAACCCCGTGATGAAAAACTCCGCAGCGAGCGCCAGGCCACGTTGGCAAAGATGGATCTGGCCCGTGAGATTTTTGCCCTGTGGCATTGCGGAGACACCGATCTGCACGCAGATCTTCATCACTTTGCAAGAGTCTTCGATGGCAAGCGAACCTCAGAAGCCGTCGTCTTTGATAGGCGTTCGACAGCAAAACTCGTCACCGAACGGGCCGCTTTCTTCCAACGCTGGGCGATCACTGCAAGCTCACATCCGCTTCAGCTCTTGTACGCCGTCGAATACGCTGACGGACCATCACGATTCGCGGGTTACGGCTATCTTTTCGGCTATCCCGATCACGCCGTCCGCTTTTTCGTGAACGCATCTGTCGAAGAAGAGATAACCGGAAAGTTCGTCGAACGCGACTTCTATTCGATCCCCACATTTACCAGCGACACTAATCGCTTTGTATTTGCAACACCCAAAGGCCACCAGGAAGTCGAGGCTGATCGCGAGCTCCGCGCCCGCGCTTTGAAAGTGCTCGCCGAATATCGCAAACACCGTGAACGCTTCATTGGCGAAGGCAAGGCCGGTGTAGTCGCGATGCTGCGCGAATGGTTCTGTACCGACGGTGCGGGATGCTCGATACCGCGATACTAAAACTGCCGACAATACTTATTGATAAACGCGCCGCATTGTTAGATAATGTGTTTTCCGGCGAAGGGCTGGATTCTACAGCATTAATCCGCGCAAAACATGCGAATACTTGTTACCGGCGGGGCCGGCTTTATCGGCTCACACCTATGTGAAAGATTGCTCGGCGAGGGCAACGAGGTTATCTGTCTAGATAACTTCTTTACGGGCCGCAAAAAGAACATCGCACATCTTTTCGACGACTCAAACTTTGAGCTGGTCCGCCACGACGTCACCGAGCCGATCCTGCTCGAGGTCGATCAGATATACAACCTCGCGTGCCCTGCCTCGCCCATCCATTACCAATTTAATCCCGTCAAAACCGTTAAAACTAGCGTGATGGGAATGATCAATATGCTGGGCATGGCAAAACGTGTCAAGGCTCGCATCCTGCAGGCGTCGACCTCAGAAGTTTACGGCGACCCGCTCATTCATCCGCAGACCGAAGATTACTTCGGCAACGTAAACCCGATCGGCCCCCGCAGCTGCTACGATGAAGGCAAACGCGTTGCCGAAACGCTGATGATGGACTACCACCGCCAGAACGGCGTCGATACCCGCATCGTCCGTATTTTCAACACCTACGGCGAACGGATGCTCGAAAACGACGGCCGCGTCGTGTCCAATTTCGTCGTCCAGGCGCTCCGCGGCAATCCGCTCACGATATACGGCGACGGCACCCAAACCCGCTCGTTCTGTTACGTTAGCGACCTTGTCGAGGGCATCATCCGCCTGATGAATACAGAGGGCGAAACCCTGCACCTCCCCGTTAACATCGGCAACCCGACCGAATTCACAATGAACGAACTCGCCGGAGAGGTCGGCAAAGTCACCGGCCGCAAAGTCAAGATCGAATATCTGCCGCTGCCACAGGACGACCCGAAACAGCGACAGCCAAACATTGACAGAGCCAGAAACCTACTCGGCTGGGCACCAACTATTCCACTTGCCGACGGACTAAAGCGAACCGCTGATTACTTCGGCAAGCATATCGAATCAGCAGCAAACGTCTCAGCTTAAAACATTATTATGAAGATCCTTATTACCGGCGGAGCCGGATTCGTAGGCAGCCACCTTGCCGATAACCTTATCGAACAGGGCCATGAGATCACGGTCATCGACGACCTCTCGACCGGCCGCTACTCCAACATCGAACACCTCGAAGGCCGCCCAAACTTCCGCCTAATCATCGACACCGTGCTCAACCAGTCGCTGATGGAAGACCTGATTCGCGAGACCGACCGTGTCTACCACATGGCCAGCGCAGTCGGCGTCCGCCTAATAATGGAACAGCCCGTTAAAACGATCGAAACGATCTTCCACGGCACCGACATCATCCTCAAATTCTGCTCGCGCTATCGCAAACGCGTCCTTATTCCTAGCACATCCGAAGTTTACGGC
>JACDAK010000150.1 GCA_013695495.1 Blastocatellia bacterium
CGTATCGGGGCATTTCGTCACTAAGCATAGAATTTCTGATCGACACACCCAAACCGGTGGGTGAAGGCGGCGGGATCGGCAACGCTATTGTAGGCTCTGCCATGATGACGCTTCTCGCGTCGCTGATCGGCTTGCCAGTCGGTATTGCCGCGGGGGTGTATCTGGCTGAGTACGGCAAGCATTGGTACGGAAATGTGATCCGGTTCGTGGCAGATACCCTAATCGGGATACCGTCGATAATAATAGGGATCTTCATTTTTTCGATGGTGGTTATTCCGATGGGCCGCCAGTCAGGATTTGCCGGCGGGTTGGCACTGGCTATAATAATGATCCCCATCGTAGCACGAACGACGGAAGAAATGATCAAACTTGTGCCAAACTCGATGCGTGAGGGTGCATTGGCTCTAGGTGCTCCTCAGTGGCGGGTCTCGTGGGATATAGTGCTGCCGGCTGCGGCCTCCGGCATTGCGACGGGTGCGATGCTTGCGATAGCGCGGATCACAGGCGAAACGGCGCCGCTGCTGTTTACGGCACTTAACAGCCGCTTTTATAATTTTTATTACGATCAGCCCATGTCGTCGCTTACTGTGCAGATCTATAACTACGCGACGGGGCCATTTGATATTGAACACGCGATGGCTTGGGCGGCTACGCTGCTTCTAGTGGGATTGATATTGACGATCAATATTGCGGTCAGGTTTTTAACGAGGAAAAAGTACTAAGGTAGCGAACCAAAGTAGATGGCAGATAAGATCAGCATTTCCAATCTCAATTTCTTCTATGGAAAGGACCAGGCGCTTTATGACATCACGCTTGGAATTCCGGAGCGTGAGATCGTTGCGTTCATCGGCCCGTCAGGCTGCGGAAAATCCACCTTTATTCGGACCCTCAACCGCATGAATGACACGATACCGATAGCTTCGGTCAAGGGAGAGGTCATCATCGACGGCGAAGATATCTATTCACCGGGAACTGACGTCGTGGCACTTCGGCGCAAGGTCGGTATGGTGTTTCAGAAATCAAACCCGTTTCCGAAATCCATATTCGAGAACGTGGCCTACGGTATAAGGATCAACGGAATTCACACTTCTAAGTCCGATCTCAACGACCGGGTGGAGAAGGCGTTGAGGGATTCGGCGCTTTGGGAAGAAGTAAAGGACCGCCTCTCCACATCAGCTTTTGGCTTGTCAGGCGGCCAGCAGCAGCGGTTGTGTATCGCCCGTGCCCTAGCGGTGGAGCCAGAGGTGATCTTGATGGACGAACCTGCTTCGGCTCTTGACCCGATAGCTACTCAGAAAATCGAAGAACTCGTCGTTCAGTTGAAAAGCGAATACACGATCGTGATAGTTACGCATAACATGCAGCAGGCGGCCCGGGTTTCTGACCGCACAGCATTTTTTATGCTCGGTAAATTGGTCGAGTATAATAAGACCCAGAAGATGTTCACGAATCCGGAAGAGAAATTGACGGAGGACTACATCACGGGCCGGTTTGGATAAAATCTAGCTGATTTGAGGGTGTGATATCTTAATAAAGATGGATAACAGAATTATTGACCAGCAATTGGACCAGCTTCGGGACAAGATCCTTTTGCTTGGGGGCGCGACCGAGGCCGCAGTGCATCGCGCTATGCAGGCACTCGTTGAACGCGACAGCGAACTTGCTCAGAAAGTGCTCGAGGAGGACAAGATCATCGATCAAATGGAGCTTGAGATCGATCGAATGAGCATAGAGATTCTCGCTCTGCAGCAGCCGGCCGCGCATGATCTTAGGTTTGTGATATCGGTCGCAAAGATCACGCCGATCCTCGAACGGATCGCAGATCACGCTGGCAGTATTGCCGACTCTGCGATCGTTCTCAATAATGAGCCGCAGCTAAAGAATTACGTAGATTTTCCGATAATGGCTCAGACCGCGGCGGAAATGCTTCGTGCCGCTCTTGATGCGTTTACCTCGGAAGATTCGCAAGCCTCGCGTGATATCATCCGACGCGACAAAGAGATCGATGAAGCTTATAAGCGTGTCTTTAATGAGCTTTTGGAGATGATGATCGACAATCCTTCGGCAACGACCGGAGCCGCGCACTTGATCTTTATTGCAAAACACCTCGAACGCATCGGCGATTACGTGAAGGACATTTGCGAACTGAACGTATATCTCACCGAAGCCGCATTTATCAAGCACAAGAAACTCGCCTAGCCGGAACTTGCGAAAACCGTGGCGGAGTGACATTCTTCCATTTTGGAGGATGAAATGACCGCAGTAGTTGAAGCGGTAAGGCCGCTCGAAGATTATCTGGCAATGCCCGCGGAATATGTCGCGGA
The DNA here is from genome assembly GCA_013695495.1 of Blastocatellia bacterium. Classification (GTDB taxonomy): domain Bacteria; phylum Acidobacteriota; class Blastocatellia; order Pyrinomonadales; family Pyrinomonadaceae; genus OLB17. The sequence continues at coordinate 2,325 of JACDAK010000150.1, forward strand.
GTCGATCGCGGCCGCGCGTGAGGCGCTCGGAAGGCGCGTTGTGATCCTCGGCCACCACTATCAGCGCGATGACGTTATTCGTCATGCTGACCTTCAGGGCGACTCTTATCAGCTATCGGTTATGGCGTCGCAAACGGACGCGGAAGTCATCGTGTTCTGCGGCGTCCACTTCATGGCGGAATCCGCCGACATTCTCGGCAACGAATCGCAGCGCGTGATCCTGCCCGATCTCGGCGCAGGCTGTTCGATGGCCGACATGGCGTCGATCGATCAGGTCGAAGATGCATGGGAACAACTCGCCGAGATCGGCGTGCTTGATTCCAAAGTGGCACCGATCACGTACATGAACTCGTCTGCGGCGATAAAGGCTTTTTGCGGCCGGCATGAGGGTGTGGTTTGCACCTCGTCAAACGCAGTTCCGCTCTTTGACGCGTACTTGAAGGCTTACGACAAGATGTTCTTTTTTCCTGACCAGCACTTGGGACGGAACACTGGGGCGAAATTCGGTATTCCGCTCGATAAGATGGTCGTGTGGAATCCGCACGAGGAGCTGGGCGGCAACACCGCTGAAGAGCTGCTCGCAGCCAAACTGATCCTGTGGCGAGGTCACTGTTCGGTTCACGGAAGGTTTAAGGACTGGCACGTTGATAAGATCCGCGAAAAGGTCCCGGGTGTGCAGGTTATTGTTCATCCCGAATGCACGTATGAGGTGGTGGAGAAGAGCGACCTGAACGGCTCGACATCCTTTATTATCAAAACAGTCGAAGAAGCGCCGCCCGGTTCAAAATGGGCGGTCGGCACTGAGGTAAATCTCGTTAATCGCCTGGCTGATCGATTCCCGGAAAAGGAGATTCACCTGCTGGCGCCCGACCTGTGCATGTGTGCAACGATGTACCGGATCGCTCCGCAGAACCTCGCATGGGTGCTCGACAATCTGACTGAAGGTGTGGTCGTCAATGAGATCAGGGTCAATGACGAGACAAAGCATTATGCGAGCATCGCTCTAGAGCGGATGATCGGCATGACGGAAAAGGCCGGTTAGATGGCTGAGATCAAAGACCGGCTTCCTGACAATACGGCCGGCCGATACTACGTTGACCGTTCATGCATCGACTGTGATGTGTGCCGTGATACCGCTCCTGCAAACTTTACCCGCAACGACGAGAACGGATACTCGTTCGTTTACCGCCAACCTCAAACTGCCGACGAAAAGCTACTCTGCGACGAAGCTTTGATGGCTTGCCCGGTCGAGGCCATCGGCGATGATTCAGCTTCGAAATCTGAGTAGCATCGAAAACCCATCCGATCACATCTGATGATGGCAACGTTCCTATTACAGAATGCCGGCTGCATCCGGCTGATTCAAAAAACGGACTCTGGTGGAGAATCAACATGAAGAACAAACTTATTATGGTCGCGGCATTTATGATGCTCGCGGCTTCGACTGGCGCAGCTCAAACCTTGTGGCTTGACCGGCCTCTAACAACTAACTGGAATAGCACGAATGGCGTCGTGCCTCAGCCCCCAAAGGTTGCTCCGGGGTCGGCGCCGGAAACCCCGGCGTGCCGTGAGACCGTGCGAACACCTGTTTCACTCGGCGAAAGAGCATTAACACGTGTCGGATGGTTCCTTTTCGGACCGAGCTTAAACTACGGAAGTATCTCGATCGTCACGGCAATGGCCAGTGTAGACGGAATGTGCCGCCCTAATCAATATAACGGTTTTGTCTTCATCAACAATCGCTACGCGGGTATGTTGGCACCGACTCACTCGACCGCACGCTCTGATGGTTCGATGGGGAAAATCAACCTTTACACTCCCAAAGATCTGAATGTTGAATTCTTGCGATACGGACCTGACGATGCGCTTTGCTGCCCGTCGCAAACAAGCCTGGTCTCGTACGAATTCACAACCGGGGCCACTGCGGTAGTTCGCGCGGCTGATGTTTCTACGGCCGCGACTTGCAGGGACCAGGTTGAAACTCAGGACAACGTTATTTCTGGCACCGTGACCTATCGGCCCCGGATGGCACTTCCGTCGTCGGCAACACTTGTGGTCCGACTTGTTGATGTTTCGCGGCAGGATGTATCGGCACCGGTCATCGCCGAACAGCGTATCGAGACGGGTGGCGCGCAGATACCCTTTTCATTCGACCTAACATACGACCGCAGCCGTATTCAGGAAAGAAATCGTTACGCAATTCGTGCGGAGATCCTGGACGGTGGCCGTCTTCTGTATACAACCGATGTCGTCCGACCGGTGTTAACACAGGGAAATCCGAGGGTTGTGGACCTCGAACTCGTCCGGGTGGGAACCGGTACAGGCACAGGTCCAGGGATTCCCAGCGGCAGGGTAATACGGGGTACGGTGACATACCTACAGCGGATCGCTCTCGGCCCGAACTCACAGATATCCGTAAGGCTCGTCGATTCAGCAAATCCGCAGGGCGATGCGATCGCAGAAGAGACGATCATCGTAACAAACCGGCAAGTGCCGATTTCATTCGAGTTGAATTACAACCCGCGCGATATTGATCGGCAGCGGAACTACGAACTATGGGCTGAGATCCGCACGGACGGCCAACTTCGTTTCCAGTCTGAACAGGGGCAGGCCGTAAACCTTCGTGGCGCAGCGGCTCCTTCCAATGTTGAACTTCGGGTCGCGCCGGCGTCAGATGAACCGGAAGCGATAACAGGTCAGACGCTGAGTCTTTCCAAATTCGGCACCGGCTCTTTAAGGATCGGCGATCGGGGGAACGAGCTAATTGTCCGCGGCAATGTGGTTGTGCGGGCGGACGGTTCGGCGGAGGTGACGGTGAAC
>JACDAK010000152.1 GCA_013695495.1 Blastocatellia bacterium
GTCCGGCTCCGCGCCTTCGCCGCTTACAGCCTTCGCGTCGCTGACCCCGCAGGCTTCATCCGCGAGATCGCCGGCACCAACGGCCACTTCCAGACCGAAGACATCGACGGCCAGCTAAAACGTGCTATCGTCACCGAGTTTTCCGACGCCCTCGGCGAAATGAAGATCCCCGCACTCGACCTCGCCGCTCAGTACAAAGAGCTCGGCGAAGCCATCCGCGGCAAGATAAATCAGGACTTTCTCGAATGGGGCCTTGAGGTCACAAAATTCTTTGTCGAGAACATCTCGCTTCCGCCTGAGGTCGAAGCCGCGATGGACAAACGCGCGTCCATGGGAGCTCTCGGCAACGTCCAAACCTATGCCCAGTTCCAGGCGGCCGACGCCATGCGCGACGCTGCACAGAACGAAGGCGGAGGTGCCGGACTCGGTGCCGGACTCGGAGCAGGTTTCGCAGTCGGCGGCCAAATGGCAAACGCCTTCAGCGCAAATCAGCCCGGCGGATCTGGCGGCGGCGAAGCAGCAGCCGGCACGGCAGCCTGCCCAAGCTGCGGAAAAGCCAACGCTTCCGGCGCAAAATTCTGCGCAGAATGCGGCGGCAAAATGGAAGTATCAAAAGTTCCGTGCGTGAAGTGCGGTGCTCAGCTTCGCGAGGGTGCCAAGTTCTGCTCCGAATGCGGTTCGACACAAGATAAGGCAAAATGCTCCGGCTGCGAAGTCGAACTCGCCCCCGGTGCCAAGTTCTGCCCAGAATGCGGAACAAAGACCCCCGACGCTGAATAACCATCTTCGCAAGCAAATGGAAAAGGCTCGCGTTTTCAGCGGGCCTTTTCTTTTGTGCCGAACTTTCAGTTAAAATCGTTATCAGGAGATATTGTTATGGCCATCAGTCCCCAATTGCTCGAGATACTCAGGTGCCCGAAGTGCAAATCGGAAGTGAAGCTGAAAGATGACGAAAGCGGCCTCAAATGCCAAAACCCCGAATGCTCGCTCGTCTACCCCGTCAAAGACGACATCCCCGTAATGCTCGTTGACGAAGCGACCGTCGATAAATAAAATGCCCGACGGCACCAGCCCGCGCCCCGGCCTCGCCGATCTCGGCGCCCCCACCATCGACTGGCCGTCCGTTCGGCGGGTTCTCGTCATCCGCCTTCGCTCCATCGGCGACACCGTCCTCTCCACGCCAACGCTCATCGCGCTCCGACGCTTTCTTCCCAACGCCGAAATAGACGTCCTTCTCGAACCCTGGGTCGCGCCGGTTCTCGAAGGCTTCCCGCATCTTACCAGTGTGATCCCAGTCCACAACGGCCTACCCGATCGTTTCCGAACCGCCCGCAAAATTCGCCGCCGAGCTTACGACGTGGTATTCAATCTCCATGGCGGTTCAACGTCATCCTTCATGGCATTTGCCACAGGTGCCCGCTTTCGAATCGGCTACTCAAACCATCGCTACCTGCAGTTCTACACCCATCTGCTCAGCTCCTCCGCCGACTTCTGGCAACGCCCTATAACCCACTCCGCCGAACAGCAGCTCGCCCTCGCAGGTTTCGCAGGCGTTCCCGTCGACGACCGCCCGCGAACATCGCTCGCAATAAAACAAGATGCTGCGATCGATGTCGAATCGATCCTATCCGGGTACAACATCGCCGATCGCCCCCTCGCACTCATCCACCCAACCACTGCTTTCGAAACCAAGCGCTGGCCCGCCCGCAACTTTGCCGAACTGCTCAGCCACCTCAATGCGATCGGCCTCTATCCGGTGCTCGTATCAACTCCGGCCGAAAGCGAGATCATCGACGACGTTTGCACATACGCAACTCAAGATTTCGTCCATCTGCCCGGTCTTACCCTCCCGCAGATCACCGCCCTCGCCGCCCGCGCGCAACTCTTCGTCGGCAACGACTCCGGCATTGCCCACATCGCTGCCGCGGTCCAGACCCCAACGGTCGTCATTTTCGGCTCATCAAACCGAGCCCACTGGCACCCTTGGACCGATGCCCCCAACGCTATTGTGTTCGATCCGCTCCCCTGCCAGCCGTGCCCCGGTTACCGCTGCGAACAGTTCGGCGAACCTCGCTGCATCCTCAACATCCCGACCTCTAAAGTTATCGCTGAAATAGAAAAAGTGCTCGCTGTTTGAAAGCGAACACTTTTATGTATTCTCTCAGACGTACGAGCGTATGCCCGGGTACATTACGAGGTACCCTGGCATACGCACCGTACTATTCTCGTGCTTGGCCTAGCGATTCATGTTGCCGTTGGCATTTCCGCCCGACATATTGGTCATCGAATCGTCAGCGCTCACCGTCAGCTGATTCCTGACGCTTTTCACGCCATCGATGCCTTTCGCCGTAGTCTCGGCCCGAGTTCTCTGTGCAGCGTTCGCAACCGTTCCTCTCAACGTGACCACCTCATTCTCGACGTCGACATTGATAGTCGACTCACGAAGGTCGCTCGTTGTCATCAGCGCGGCGCGTGTCTTAAACCACAGCCAGCTGTCGTTTGCACCCGTGCCAATGCGGCTGTCACCGCGGTCACGCTCGTAATCCGCACGGCTGCGGTCATAGTCATCACGGCTCATGTTCGAGTTCCAATTCGTATTCGTGTTTGTGGCCGTGTTCGTCGGCGTCGCATTCACTACCACCGCAGTGTTCGAATTTACATTCGCCATATTTGCGTTCGTATTCGTCGTGGTTGTCGTGTCACACGCAGTCGTTGCCATCGCCGAGATGACCACTGCGCCAAAATATAATGATACGTATTTCAATGTCATAGATTCCTCCTGTTGCCTATCTATTCTAATCCTTAACCGGCTCTCCGGATCCTGTTTCATTCTTCAACTCCTAATGGCAAACTTTATACCAATCCCGAGCATCATAGCCTAAATACCTGAAAAACGGGCATTTAGCTAATGGTCTACGATTATCAGACATTTGGCATCCCTACCGGGACCGCGTACGTGTATGATATTGGTGCAGATCGCCACGGGCCCGTTTTCTTGACATCGTTCCCCTGAATCCCTATTATTTATAGTTTCGACTCTTGTAGCCGAGTTGTGCCTATATGTTTGAATCTCTGTCAGACAAACTGAAGAGTACGCTGAAAAATCTGCGTGGCCAGGGCAAGTTGACGCCCGAGCACGTTGATGCGGCGCTGCGCGAGATTCGAATGGCGCTGCTCGAGGCAGACGTAAACTACAAGGTCGCGAAAGATTTCGTCGAATCGATCCGTGCAAAAGCGGAAGGCCAAGAGGTCTGGCAAGGCCTCAACCCCCACGAGCAAGTTGTAAAGATCGTCTATGACGAACTGATCAATTTGATGGGCGGAACCTCATCCCGCCTCGTCTTCACCAAACAGATCCCGAACGTCGTCATGATCGTCGGGCTCCAAGGTTCAGGTAAGACCACCTCGACCGGTAAGATTTCCAAATGGCTCGCCGCCAACCAGGAGCGTAAGCCGCTTCTCGTTTCAGTCGACGTCTATCGCCCCGCAGCACGCGAACAGCTTCGCGTCGTAGGCGGCGCCGTCGGTGTTCCCGTTTTCCAGAATAAAGAAACTAACGACCCGCTCACCCTCGTCCGCGGTGCTATGAAGCACGCGCACGAAACCGGCTTCGACACCTTGTTCATCGACACCGCCGGCCGCCTGCACATAGACGACGAGCTGATGGTCGAGCTTGAAAGTATCAAGGCCGAGACGAAACCGATCGAGGTCCTCTTCGTCGCCGATGCCATGACCGGCCAAGACGCAGTCCGCTCCGCCGAGGTCTTTCACGAACGGATCGGCATAACCGGCGTGGTTCTCACCAAAATGGACGGCGACGCCCGCGGCGGTGCAGCTCTCTCGATCAAACAGGTGATCGGCCAGCCCGTAAAATTTGTCGGCGTTGGCGAAAAATACGACGCCATCGAACCATTCTACCCCGACCGCGTCGCACAGCGCATCCTCGGCATGGGCGATGTGCTCACGCTTATCGAAGAGGTTCAGGGTAAGATCAGCGAGGACGAAGCTCAGGAACAGCTCCTGAAAATGACGCGTAACCAGTTTACGCTGGAAGATTTCCGTGCACAGCTCGGCCAGTTCAAAAAGCTCGGTTCTATGTCCAAGGTGATGAAGATGCTACCGGAGCAATTGACCGGCGGCCTAGCACTCTCAGACGAGCAAACGGCTGAGGTCGATCACCAAATGAAGCGCACCGAGGCGATCATTGACTCAATGACCAAGCAGGAGCGCAACGACCACAAACTCCTCGACGCCAGCCGCAAGACTCGCATCGCCGGCGGCTCCGGAACTTCCATCTCCGAAGTAAATCAGCTCATCCGCCAGTACGAGCAGATGAAAAAGATGATGGCCCAGATGAACAAAGGCGGCCTCTTCGGCGGCCTCGGCAAAAAGATGATGGGCGGCCTCGCAGGCGGCCTTGGCGGTATGATGGGCGGCGGCGGCCTTCCCGGCATGGGCGGCATGGGCGGCCTCGGCGGCCTTCTCGGTCCCGGCAGCGGCAGCGATCCCGGCGACGACACCGCTCCCAAACGAATTAAGAAAAAGAAGCGCCACAAAAAGCGTAAATAAACGACAGAACGGAGAAATATGTTAGCAATCAGCTTAATGAGGATCGGTGCAAAGGGTAAGCCTTTCTACCGTGTAGTTGTCAAAGAAAAGCGTTCAAAGCGTGACGGTAAGTACCTCGAAAATCTTGGTACCTATAACCCGATGACGAATCCGGCGGAAGTAAAACTTCGCCACGACCGCATCGAATATTGGATGGGCGTCGGCGCACAGCCGACCGAAACCGTCGTCAGCCTGATAAAACACAACCCGGCTGCAGAAGAAGTTGCCGCCGCTGCTGAATAAGAATGAAAGAAGCTGTAGAAAAGATCGTCAAGGGGCTCGTCAGCGATGCTGACGCGGTCGAGATCATTGAAGATTCCGACGGCGGCAAGACCACGCGTCTGTCCATTCGCCTCGCACCTGACGATTACGGCCGCGTCATCGGCCGCGAGGGCCGCACGATCAAGGCCATCCGCAGCCTCCTTTTTTATTCGGGCCAGAAGCATAACAAGCGTTATTTCGTTGATCTGATCGAGGGCTAGGCCGTGACGGACGAACGAGAAGGCCATGTCACGATCGCCAAGATCACGAAAACGCGTGGCCTCCGGGGCGAGGTTGTGGCACACGTGCTCACAGACTTTCCCGAGCGTTTCGACGGCCTCGTAGATGTGATCGCCCTTTTGCCCAACGGTACTCGACGCGATCTCAAAATCGAAGAGCACCGCTTCCAAAAAGGCCGCGCAGTGCTCAAGTTCGCCGGCTTTGACACGATTGAATCCGCCGAAGAGCTTCGCGATGCCGAGGTCGCGGTCCCCGAATCCGAAGCTGTCGAACTCGAAGACGATACCTTCTTTCAGTGGCAGATCGAGGGGTGTTCGGTCGAGACCATCGAGGGCAAACCTCTCGGAACCGTGACCGGGATCCTTCGGACCGGAGCCGCCGATGTGCTCACAGTAAACAGCGGCGTTACCGAATACCTCATCCCGTTCGCTGAGGCGATATGTGTTGAGGTCGATATCGAGAACAAGATCATCCGAGTAGACCCGCCGGAAGGCCTGCTCGAATTTTAGGCCGCTAAATGGCAATGTTGAGAATAGATGTCTTAACAATATTTCCGGAATTTTTTACCGAGGTCTTTGAATTTGGAATTATCCGCCGTGCAAAACTCGCCGGCATTGTCGAGATCAACATCCACGACATTCGCGAGTTCGCGACGGATAAACACAAGATGACGGACGACCGGCCGTTCGGCGGGGGCGACGGCATGGTGATGAAACCCGAGCCGATCTTTGCCGCGATCCAGAATATTCTCGGCACAACTGACCAAGCCGAGTATCCCGAGGGCACGCGCGTCGTGTTGCTGTCACCGCAAGGCCGTCCCCTGAGCCAACCGCTCGCGCAGCAACTCGCCGACGAAACCACGCGGCTCGTGCTGATCTGCGGCCGCTACGAAGGTGTCGACGAACGCGTCAACGAAAGGCTCGTCACTGACGAGGTTTCCATCGGCGACTACGTCCTATCCGGCGGCGAACCGGCAGCCATCGTCATCGCAGATGCCGTCATCCGCCTGCTGCCCGCGGCGCTAGGCAGCGAAACATCGGCCGAGAACGATTCGTTCTCTGATGGGCTACTTGATTGCCCTCACTACACGCGGCCGGCAGATTTTATGGGGATGAAAGTCCCTGAAGTCCTCTTATCAGGGGATCACGCGGAGATCGCCAAATGGCGCCGCGACAAAGCTTTAGAAAAAACTCGATCGGTACGACCCGATCTATTGAAAGGAGAAAATGGTGATATGTGAACGGGCTTCGGCTCGTTGACCTCTGGCCGACAATAATATGAATCGCTTAGACAGCATTGAACAAACGCAGTTGCGGGACAACATCCCCGCGTTCCAGGCGGGCGACACCGTCAAGGTCCACGTCCGCATTAAGGAAGGCAACAAAGAACGTCTTCAGGTTTTCGAAGGCCTCGTGATAGCCCGCAAACATGGCGGTTCGCGCGAGACCATCACCGTACGTAAGATCAGCTTCGGCGTTGGCGTCGAACGCATCTTCCCGCTTCACGCGACCGTTGTCGATCACATCGACGTCGTCCGCCGCGGTAAAGTACGCCGTGCCAAGCTTTACTACCTGCGTGACCTTCGCGGCAAGGCTGCCCGTATCAAAGAGAAAGATACGCGTAACAAAGCTAAAGCAGCTAAGTAGCCTCGCGATCAGATCCGGCGAAAGGGAACTCCCGCTGTAAGTTTCCTTTCAAACGATCTATAATTCACCGCGTGGAAGGATTTAAGCTCAAAGCCGATCGTACCGTCTGGACGATCGGTTTTGATTTTGAGCACCAGGCCATCAGCGAAGGCTACACAAGCATCGCGGGTGTTGATGAGGTCGGCCGCGGCTGCCTCGCCGGCCCGGTCGTAGCCGCCGCCTGCATCCTCCACCCCGATCGCCCCGTTCCCAAAGGCCTCAACGATTCCAAAAAGCTCACCGAAAAAGCCCGCGACGAAATCGCCGCCGAGCTCCGCGAAACCGCACTCTGCTACGCCGTCGCGGAGGTCGATGCAGCAGAGATAGATCGCGTTAACATCCTACGAGCATCCATCAAAGCGATGTGCCTTGCGATCAACAAGCTCCGACCCTGCGCCGACTACCTCCTCGTCGACGCCGTCCAGCTCCGCGAGATCCCGCTTCCCCAAAAAGCGCTCATCAAAGGCGATTCGATCTCATACTCCATCGCCGCCGCGTCCGTCCTCGCCAAAACCTATCGCGATGAAATGATGAAGCGCCTTGACACAGACTTCCCGGCTTACGGGTTTGCTCAGCACGTCGGCTACGGT
>JACDAK010000208.1 GCA_013695495.1 Blastocatellia bacterium
GCCACATACCGACGCTGACGACGATCGAGATCATAAATAGCCAAAACGGGCTTTCGCGGAACCGTTTGAACCATAGCAACTGGATCGACATGCCGTTGCAAAGTATCAACAGCCAGTACGACCACCAATACGGCCCGCCAAAGATGCGGTTCTTCATCATGAACCACTCGTAAAGGCTTGCACTGTACCAAGCGAAAAACGCCTCCATCGCATAACCGTAAACAACGATCAGCCCCGTCGCGAGCATGATCTTGCCCATATAAATAAGATGGGAATCGGTTATGAAATCCTTCATGTTGTACAGAACACGAAGCGGGATGCAAAGGATCAGCACCATTGCGAAGCCGGCAAAGATCGCACCGGCCACAAAATAGGGCGGAAAAATTGTCGCGTGCCAACCCGGAAGCTGCGAAACCGCAAAGTCGAACGAAACTATGGAGTGCACGGAAAGCACAAGCGGAGTCGAAAGCCCTGCGAGCAGCAAATACGTTATTTCATAGCGATGCCAGTGCCTTGCGGAACCGCGCCAGCCCCACGATAAAATGCCGTAAACAAACTTAAAGAAGCCGTTCTTCGCACGGTCCCGAAGCGTCGCAAGGTCCGGTATCAGTCCCACGTACCAAAAAAGCAGCGAGATCGTCGCGTATGTCGAAACGGCGAAAACATCCCAGATCAGGGGGCTGCGGAACTGCGGCCACACACCCATCGTGTTTGGATAAGGGAACAGCCAGTAAGCGGCAAGCCACGGCCGCCCTGTATGGAGCAATGGAAACATCGCCGCACAGGCTACTGCAAATAACGTCATTGCCTCAGCGAAACGGTTGATCGACGTTCGCCATTTCTGATTGAGCAGCAGCAAGATCGCTGAGATCAGCGTTCCAGCGTGGCCGATACCGATCCACCAGACGAAATTGATGATGTCAAACGCCCATCCCACCGGCTGGTTATTACCCCAAATGCCGATACCGCGGACCAGCAGAGTTACGACCGAAACAAGAAGAAGCTGAGCAACTATGAACGAGATGCCGAAGCCGATAAACCAGTGAAACGGTGTCCGCCTCTTCAACGTCACATCGCCGATCTTGTCCGAAACCGACGCGAAGGTATGGTCGCCCTCTACCATTGGCGGACGGAATCGAAGTTGAATCTTCTTTAGCTCGTTGTCCTGCATATTAATGCGTTATTCACAAACTTGCGGATCTCGCCGCATCTGTTCCTTTCGAAATTCTCGCCTTCTGCCCGTCTGATCAATGTCCGCCGTCCGGCTTGTCGCCGCCGGGGGCTTTATGTGCAAACTCAGGCGCGGTGTAGCCGGGCATCTCCGTGTTGGGATTCTTCAGCTCCGCCATATATGTTGTGCGGGGCTGCGTATTCAGCTCATTGAGAAGCTTATAGTTTCGCTCGTCGGCCTTGATCTGTGCGATCTTGCTCAGCGGGTCGTTCATATCTCCAAATACGATCGCATTGGTCGGGCAAACCGACTGACACGCTGTCAGCACCTCGCCGTCCACGATCTTGCGGCCCTCTTTCTCTGCCTCGATCCGTGCTATCGAAATACGCTGTGTGCAGTACGTGCATTTCTCCATCACGCCGCGGCTTCGGATCGATACTTCCGGATTCCTCATCAGCTTATACTGCGGGGTATCCCAATCCTGATACAGCAGGAAGTTGAACCGCCGGACCTTGTACGGGCAGTTATTAGAACAGTACCGCGTCCCAACGCAGCGGTTATAGACCATGTCGTTCAACCCCTCAGGGTTATGCACGGTTGCCGTTACCGGGCAAACCACTTCACAGGGTGCCTGTTCACATTGCATACAGGGGACCGGCTGGAAGTGTGCCCCTTCGGGTTGGTTGATGTCTTCACCGCCGAAATATGTATCTACTCGGAGCCAGTGCATCTCACGACTCTTCGCCACCTGCTCCTTACCCACCACCGGAATGTTATTTTCCGATTGACACGCCAAAATACATGCATTGCAACCCACGCAGGAATTCAGATCGATCGACATTCCCCATCGATAGTTCTCTGAATATTGCCGCTCATATTCTTTGGCAGCATCCTGATACATCGTCAGCGGATAGTAATCCGGCTGCTTTCCTTCCTGAAGATGGTCATCAATATGGTGGATGTCCCACGAACGCAGAATATCTCGACTGCGCCCATCAACATTTTCGAGGTTAAAGTGGATCTGGGTCGTCGCGATCGTCCACTTTTCGCCGGTCTTCGCAATTTCACCGAAGCCAAAACTCATCGCGTCAGAACGCATCACCTCGAACGCGTTATAACCCAAGTTATTGCCGACGCGGCCCGCACGGGTCCGCCCGTAGCCCATGTAAATGGTGATCACATCGTCCGGCTGACCAGGCGAGATCCAAACTGGAACCACTTGGCTCATCTGTCTGCCTTGATAGGTCAACGTCACCAGATCGGAAGTCATATTCGATCCGTGAGTGTTTATAAAAGCCGTTCCACGCTCGCCGCCCGATATCTCTCGCGGGTCATTGCCGCGATTAAGCTCAAGCCGGGCAGCTGTCGCCGGGCTGACCAAAGCGACGTTTTCCCACGTGATCTTCGTTATTGGATTCGGAAGTTCCTGCATCCAACCGTTATTTACGAACCGTCCGTCCAAAACGCTCGGGTCCGCCAGGATCGATATCTCCAGTCCGCCCGATGCCTGTACGGGTGCAGCTTCCGCAAGGAACTGGCTGTTCGCCGACAGGTTCCTCGTTGGAAGGGCAGTGTTCGCGATTATCCCGTTATGTACGGCTCTTCGCCAGTTATCTTCGAAACTTGCTGAAACCGGAGCCGCTGCGGTCGCCGTCTGGGGGGTTGGCGAAGCCGCCGGCTGCCCGTTTTGCCCGTTCTGTGCCGTCTGGCCATTTTGCACAGTCTGAACATTTTGCGGATTCCCGCCCGGAGCGGCCTCCGGCGATGGCTGCGCGACCGGTGTCGCGGCCGGCGCCGCCGTCGCTGTCGCAGGTGCGGCCATGTTCTGTGTCTGCCAATAATCCCGTATCAGATCATAATCGCGGCGTTCAAAATTTTCCTGAAAAAATAGTTGGACGATCTCATTGATGCTTCGCCCGCCATACAGTGGCTCCACCAGCGGCTGTATCAAGGACACGGTCCCGTCATACGCACGAGCGTCCCCCCACGATTCAAGGAAGTGCTTTTCGTTCACGTGCCAATGCGAGATCTCTGCCGTCTCATCAAAATGCGTCCCTAAATGTATGCGGAGCGGAACCTTCTCATTGAGGCGCTCGAACGTGAGCTTAAGATCAGCCGGTGTGTTGTAAACAGGATTACCGCCCAGCATGACAAGCATCCGGACCCTGCCGGCATCGATATCCGCCACCAATTCTCGAAGCTGGTCGATCTGCGTCCTTTCGGAATTAGGAGCAAGCGGTTCGGTGTAAACGACCGTTTGGCCGACGTTGCCCAACTCGGTATTCATCGCATGAGCGATCGCATGCACTACCGGCGGCTGGTGATCTCCCGCGACCACGAGCGAACGCCCGCGGTGTTCGTTCAAGTCCGCGACGAGAGCGGCGATCCACTCAGGGTTTTCCGTATACGTTGACGCCGAGCCTGCAACGCCGACACCTGCCGCGACCGCTTTTGCGATCTCCAGCATCTGGCTTGGCTTCACCGCCAGACGGTGATCGGCCTTGATGCCCATCAGCGTCATCGTCGTTTCGATCGCGTAAAGTCGGTTTATCTCCCTTTCTTCGGGCGTGTAACGGCGGCCTGCGGCATAGTCCGCCATATACCGTACGTTGTGCCCAGAAAAAATGTCAGCATCAAGTGACAAGATGCGTTCCGCCTGCTCAAACCGATAAACCGCGTGTGCAGGCGAACCAAACGCCATCGCGGCCCCGCTCAAAGCATTGTCCTTGTTCAGCGGTTCATATTGGATCCATCTCGAATTCGGAAGCTCGGTCGAGAGTCTTCTAAACTGATCCTGAAGCGTCGGCG
>JACDAK010000211.1 GCA_013695495.1 Blastocatellia bacterium
GTACCGCCTCGCACCTGGCCGCCCTTCGCGAACACGGCCCGTGTCCGCTCCATCGCCGCACATTCCGCGGCGTCCTTCCCCCGTCCGACTCAGAGCTTGGCGACTTTATTGCGCCGATCACCCCCAAAATGTTATAAAATGTTATCGACGTAGCCCACATCGTTGGATAACTATGTCTATGATGTCCAGGATGATGTCCAGATGGTGGGTCCGCTACGGTTCGGCGGTTCTCGTAGCCGGCCTCACGCTCGGCCTATCGCTCGTTCTCCGGTCCTTCGACATCCGTCTTAATTTCACGATCCCAATCGTAGCCGGCCTCGTCGCCGTCAGCTGGTTCGCCGGCCGCGGCCCGGGCATCTTGCATGCAGTACTACTCGTAGGCACGACCGCGTTAACCCAGAGCGTCCCCGAAAACTCGACGATACCAAGGGTCATATTCGGTTATTTCAGCGTACTGCTTCTCCTTCTCCTGTTAGTGTGGCTTATCAGCGGCCGGCGGAAGATCGAGACGCAGCTCCGCAAACAGCATCAGCTCCTCGACGTCACACTTTCCAGCATCGGCGATGCCGTCATCGCAACCGACACCGAGCAGAAGATAACGTTCATCAACCCTGCCGCTGAACAGCTTCTCGGCGTTACATCCGATGATGTCGCGTGCAAACCGCTAACAGAGGTCCTTATCCTGAGCGATTCTGATACCGGCGAACCTGTTGATCCCACGCATCTCCTCTCGCCCGAGGATGAATCAGGCGAGCCCTCCCGCACGTTCACGATGGCCACCGAAACACGCGCAGTGCCGGTTGATGCGACCTGCTCGTCAATGAAAGACGCTGACGGCAAGGACATCGGCGGGGTCATCGCGCTGCGTGACGTTTCCGAACGCCGCCGGGTCGAAATAGAACGCGACGAGATTCTAAAACGCGAACGTGCCGCCCGCGGCGAAGCCGAGGCCGCCAACCGCATGAAAGACGAGTTCCTTGCAACCGTTTCTCACGAACTTCGCACCCCCCTGAATGCCATCGTCGGCTGGGCTACGCTCCTTCGCGAAAACCGCTTCGGCACGGATCAGCTCAACAAGGCCCTCTCCGTCATCGAACGAAACGCGAAGATCCAGAACACGCTTATTAGCGACATCCTGGATGTTTCCCGCATCGTTACAGGCAAAATGCGGATCGACACTCAGCCGGTCGATGTCATGCCCGTTCTCCGTGCCGCGATCGAGGCTGCATATCCGTCCGCCCGCGCAAAGAACATCGAGATCCGAACGGCGTTTGACGCCGCCGACCCCGTTGTTGCCGGCGATGCCGAACGCATCCAGCAGATCTTCTGGAACTTGATCTCAAACGCGGTCAAGTTTACCCCGAGCCACGGCCATATCGATGTCGATCTTCGCTCGGATAACGACAACGTTCGCATCAGTTTCCATGACACCGGCGTCGGCATCGACCGCGCCTCTCTTCCGCTGATTTTCGAAAAATTTCAGCAGGTCGACTCCTCCACAAAGCGCGTGCACGGCGGCCTTGGCCTCGGCCTCGCCATCGTCCGCCACTTGACCGAACTTCACGGCGGCACCGTCGACGCGATCAGCGACGGCGAAGGCCTCGGCGCAACATTTGCGGTCGAGTTTCCGCTGCTTAACTCCGTTCAGCGCCACCAAGAACCGAAAACGTCCGTCGACGAAATGCCCGATATCAGCGGTATCCGCGTGCTCGTCGTCGATGACCACAAAGACACGCTCGAAATGTTCCGCCAGTCGCTTGAAGATCACGGAGCTCAAACTCGCGGCGCCACCAACTGCAGTTCAGCGCTCGAAATATTCAAAGAATGGGTTCCCGATGTTGTTTTGTCTGATCTTGGAATGCCCGGCCAAGACGGGTTTGACTTGTTAAAGAAGATCCGCGTGCAGGGAACTCTGAGCGGCCGCTTTGTTCCTGTCGCCGCTGTAACCGCTTATACCCAGAAAGAGACCGTTGAGCAAGTCCAGGCTGCCGGGTTTCAATCGCATCTTACAAAACCTGTCGATACCGATACGCTCGTGCGCACCGTCGCATCGCTCAACCGCTCGTCAGAGTCGGCCTCGGGTTGAACTACTGCAAACTGATCCACTCCGTCGGCCGCCCTGGCGGCGAGATCGTAATTGCACAGTCCGAGCTAAACAAACTCGGCCTCATCATCAGCGCCGTCTCCGCAGTTATCCGCGCAAGCGCAGGGTCGTTGGCCCTTTGCGACAAATGCGCCAGCACCATATGCCTCGCTGACCCGTCAAAATCGAAGCTCAGCCAATCCGCAAGGTCCTCGTTCGACAAATGCCCCGTCATCGAAGCGATTCGCTGCTTCAGGTCCCAGCTATAAACCGAGCACAGCCGCAGCATGTCGCGGCTATGGTTCGACTCCACCACGATCGCGTCACACCCCCGCAGCCTTTCCTTTATCAGCGGCGTAAAATGCCCAAAATCCATGAGCGTCGCGACCCTCGCCCCGTTCAGCCGCGCCACAAATCCAAAATTATCCGCCGCATCATGCGGAACCGCAAAAGGCTCAAAATCAATATCGCCGATCCGAAATTCCTTATCAGATTCGATCGCCACCGAACGCCCCCGCAGCATTTCCCGCCGCTTCAGCCCCTCGCTTTCGCCGTTATTCTCGCCACGCCGCGTCCCATAATAAGCGTCTTCCGTCACCGGCGAAATATACACCGGGCATTTCAACGACCGCAACAAAACCCGCAGCCCGCCTGCATGGTCGCTGTGTTCATGCGTGATCAGCACCGCGTCCAGGTCCTCCGGCCCCATTCCGATCGAGTTCATCCGCTTGACCGTCTCGCGCGCACTCAAGCCCGCATCGACCAAGACCGTAGTCTTCTCGCTCGCGATCAACACCGAATTACCCGTCGATCCGCTGCCCAAAACGGTGAACTTCATACTACTACCCCTTCTGATATTTAGGTCGGAGCTTTTTGCTTATCGTTCTTACGATAAATGAATTCGGCACAAAATTGCCCGCCGTCGCCACCGCATAATTCACCCACCCCGGCACCACCTTCGTCCGCCCCTTGTCGGCGGCCGCAAGTGCCGTATCAACCACTTCATCCGCCGTCTGCGGCGGCTTCACGCTTATTGACGACGACTCCATCCCCGCTGCCTCAAAGAAATTCGTCTCCGTCGGTCCCGGACACAACGCCGTCACCGTCACGCCAAACGGCCGATTTTCCTCCGCCAAGGCCTCCGAAAACGACGTCACAAAAGCCTTCGTAGCCGCATACGTCGCCATAAAAGGTATCGGCTGAAAACTCGCCGAAGACGAAACATTGATCACCGTCCCCCGCCGCCGCGCTCTCATCCCCGGCAAAAACCGATGCGTCAATGCAACCAGCGTCCCGATATTCAGCCTGATCATTTCGAGCTCCCGCTCAAGCTCCAGGTCCGTAAAATCGCCCATCGACCCAAACCCCGCGTTATTTATCAGCCAGTCGATCTCAAGCCCCAGAGAATTCGAACGCTCAAACACCCCAACGTCACTACCCGTCTCCGAAAGGTCTGCGGCCAAATACTCAGCCTTGATCCCGTGCTTCTCCCCCAGCTCCGCACACAACCCCTTCAGCTTGTCCTCCGACCGCGCCACCAAAAAAAGGTTATGGCCGCGCGCTGCCAGCTTCCGCGCAAATGTCTCGCCGATCCCGCCGGAACCCCCCGTGATCAGAGTTGTTTTCATATGTCGATCTCGTCTTCGGCTGTGGGAACAAATGAGTAGTATATTGACAAACCCGCCGCCGCGATAATTGTGAGTGTTGCGGCTATCCTTATCAGCCCCGCGACCACGCCGACCGAATCAAGCAGCCCCACCGTCGTCAGCATATAATTCCAATCGTGAAAGCTCCCCTCGCTCCCCGTAAGCCCGCCGAGCAGCACCAACTGCATCACCTTGGCGTCCGCCGCATAAACCCAAACGTTCAGCAGACTCTGCCCCAACCAAAACAACACGATCGCCGCCGAATAATACTTAAAGTGCCAATAAAAATATCCGACAAAAACCGCCGGCACGATCAACTGAAACAGCGTCCCGCCCGCCACCATTATGAACTGCCCGAACGGACTAAACAGCAGATGCCCTGCCTCATGTATCGGCAGGTCCACCAGGTCCAAAAAGCTTCCCTGCATCGGAGCCAACGCGATCGACACAAAATAAAGCGTCAGTATCCCCGCGAAAACCAGCTTCAAATAATTAGGCTGAATCGTGTTCACTTGTTGACCGAATAAAAGGTGTCTTTGCTAACGGAGTAAAAGGCGCATTCCTCGCCGTAATGAAGCTCGGTCTTAGCATACGTCATCCCGAGTTTCTCCATTATACGCCGTGACGCTGCATTTTCGACATACGCCACCGCAACTATCCTCTCCAACCCTTTTTCCGTAAACCCAAAATCCATCCAGCCCCGCGCCGCCTCGGTGCCAAGCCCCTTGCCCCACTGCTCCCTCACCAAACTATACC
>JACDAK010000228.1 GCA_013695495.1 Blastocatellia bacterium
CTCGAACGCTCCGGTCTGGAACCGCATACGCTCAAGCTAGAGATAACCGAGAGCACGGCGATGGAAAACGCCGAAAACACGATTAACGTCCTTCAGCAGTTAAAACGCACCGGCGTACAGCTAAGCATCGACGATTTCGGCACCGGCTATTCCAGCCTTAGCTATCTACACCGCCTGCCGTTCGACACCCTCAAGATCGACCGCACGTTCGTAAATCGCGTCGGGGAACTCGGCGAAAATTCGGGCATTCTCCAAACGATCATCTCCCTCGCGAAAAACCTCAACATGCGGGTCATCGCCGAGGGCATCGAAACCGAGACGCAGCTCGCCGTTCTTCGCAATCTCGGCTGCGACTACGGCCAGGGCTATCTGCTGTCAAAGCCAAAAGATCTCGTTGAGACCGAGACGCTTCTCTACGAGCGACGTGCCCTTCTGCCTGCGGGCACCGTTTTGGACGGCTATGACCACACCGCCGGCTCCGTTGTTCAGGCCGAGCTTCCCATCTTCTAAACCCCGCGTTTTTGTATAAAAAGCCGTGCGGCACTATAATGTCGATAAATCCATTCGACAGAGGTGCCGCAGATTATGTTCAAACGTTCAGTTTTCCTTTTCGCTCTTTTCGCGCTTTTCTCTACTTCGTTCCCTGCACAAACGGAATTCAAATACCCGCAGGCTCGCCGCTCTGATCAGGTCGACACTTTCCACGGCGTCAAGGTCGCTGACCCTTATCGCTGGATGGAAGACACCGACTCGGACGAGATGCAGGCCTGGATCGAAGCACAGAACAAGATCACCGATTCTTACCTCGGCTCCATTCCTCAGCGCGACCAGCTCCGCAAGCGTATGACCGAGCTGTGGGACTACGAACGCGTTTCGGCGCCGTTCAAGATCGGCAGCAAGTACTACTATTCGCGCAACGACGGACTTCAGAATCAAAGCGTGATGTACGTCACCGACGATCCTGAAAAGCCGGGCAAATTATTCTTCGACCCCAATAAGCTTTCCGAAGACGGCACCGCCGCACTCAGCGGCCAGTCCTTCAGCGACGACGGCAAGTTCTGGGCATACGGTGTTGCGCGATCGGGATCAGACCGCACCGAATGGCTTCTGATGAACACAGAGACCGGCGAGCATCTCACGGACACGCTGCGGCCCAACCGCCAGGGCGGCGTCTCGTGGCTCAAAGATAATTCGGGGTTCTTTTACAGCCGCTTTCCCGATGCCGAAGCGGGTGCGGAACTTCGCAGCCAGAACTTCTATCAAAAGCTCTATTTCCACAAACTCGGCACGCCGCAGTCCGAAGATAAGGTCGTTTATGAACGCCCGGACAACCCCGAATACTTCGTCGGCGGGCGCGTTTCTGAAGACGGGCGCTGGCTGATCATCAACGTCGGGCAGGGAACGCGGCGAATGAACATGGTCTATTTCAAAGACCTCTCCAAAGCAGATTCGCCGATCCGTCCGCTCGTTGAGACGCTCGACTACGCCTACACCTTCCTCGGAAACGATGACGAGAAGTTCTACTTTCAGACCGACTTGAACGCCCCTATGGGCAAGGTCGTCACCGTCAACGTGGCCGAGCGCGAACCGAAGTTCGTGGACCTCGTCCCCGAATCTCGCGACATGCTCCGCGGAGCCCAATTCCTAAACAATCAGCTGGTCCTTAATTACCTAAAGGACGCATACACGCAGATCCGCATAGTCGACACCGACGGCAAGCACGTCCGCGATGTAAAACTGCCGGGCATCGGCACGGCCGGCGGCTTCAACGGGAAGCGGCACGATTCAGACACCTTTTACACCTACTCCAGCTACAACGCACCGCCGACGATCTATCGCTACGATATGAAAACCGGCCGCAGCGCGCTGTTCCGCGAGGCGAAGGTCAAGTTCAGCCCCAACGACTTCGAGGTCAAGCAGGTCTTCTATCCGAGCAAGGACGGTACAAAGGTGCCGATGTTCCTCATCCACAAAAAAGGCATAAAGCTCGACGGCAACAACCCGACGCTGCTTTACGGCTACGGCGGTTTCAACGTCGCGATGACCCCCGGCTTCTCCGTCGCACGCATCCCGTGGCTCGAACTGGGCGGCGTCTATGCGGTGGCAAATATCCGCGGCGGCAACGAATACGGCAAGAGCTGGTGGGAACAGGGTGCCAGACTGAATAAGCAGAACGTCTTCGATGACTTCATCGCCGCCGGCGAGTGGCTCATCGCGAACAAGTACACATCGAGCAAGCGTCTCGCGATCCAGGGCGGCTCCAACGGCGGATTGCTCGTCGGCGCAGTGCTCAATCAGCGTCCCGAACTCTTCGGGGCCGCGCTCCCCGCCGTGGGTGTGATGGACATGGTCCGCTTCCCAAAATTCACCATCGGCTGGGCATGGACCTCCGATTACGGCTCCCCCGACAATGAAGAGGAGTTCAAAGCGCTCTACGCCTATTCACCGCTTCACAACATCAAAGAAGGCACGAAGTATCCGCCGACGCTCGTCACTACGGCCGACACAGACGACCGCGTATTCCCGGCTCACAGCTTCAAATACGCAGCCGCGATGCAGGCGGCGCAGGGCGGCGACGCCCCGATCCTGATCCGAATCGAGACCAAAGCGGGCCACGGTGCCGGCAAACCCACAGCCAAGCAGATCGAAGAGCAAGTCGACATCTACGGCTTCCTGATGAAAAGTCTGGGAATGAACTAGGGCCTTCTGAACAACGGAAAAAGCCGCGGGTATTTTAGATATTCGCGGCTTTTTTCTATCCTTCTATCGCCGAATCCACCGAGGAGCCGCCTGTCAACGACCCGCCGACAGATGTCGCCGCCACGCCGCCAGATGGATTTGCCTCGCCGCCAGATGGATTTGCCTCGCCGATAGGTGTCCGAGCCTCCCGGACGGCGTCTTTGCCTCGCGGACAGGTGTCTTTGCCCTGCGGACAATTGTCTAAAACCCTCGGACAGCCGGCGGAAAGAGCCGCCAACGCGTGTTAACAT
>JACDAK010000239.1 GCA_013695495.1 Blastocatellia bacterium
TTCGAAACATGATCAGTTCAATTCGCTTGAGTGATGGTTAACTGGAAAACAGTGTAATTAAGTGGCGGTCCTTTTCGGGGCCGCCCCTTTTATTAAAATCGCAAAAATGCGCCTAGTGGATGCTCGATCGGTGGAATCACCCTATCGTCTAATTGTCGAACCGTTTTTACCCCCATCCCGGCAGAGGTCAAGTAAATCGCGTCGGCTTCGCCCACCCTCGTGATATCCGCTGTCGATTCGATAACCTCGAAGTGTTCCATCAGAAATGCGCGAGTCGTTCCCGCAATACATCCCGCGGAGACGGCAGGAGTGAATATCGTTTCGCCGCTTACCCAAAACAAGTTGGACAAGCAGCCGCCCACGACCTCGCGGCGCTCGTTAACTCGGATCGCTTCGTCAAAACCACGTACTCGCGCCTCTTCGATGGCAATGAGGTTTTCGACGTAGTTTGTTGATTTTATCCCCGCAAGCGGAGACACGGAACTCGTAGAGTACGGTGAAACTGTAACGTTTAAACTCGCCGCCACAGGTCGCCTCGTACCAGTCATTATCAGGACCGACGAACCTTTTTTCCCTTCATCATCCCAAACACCATCAGCAGATTCATCGAAGATCGTGATTCGCGCCCGTCCCTCTCCCACGTCGTTTACGGCAATCAACTCCCGAAGCCACGATTCTAGTTGTGCAGAGTCGCTATCCGCTAATTCGATTCCCAGCCGCGCTGTATGATCCAGCAATCGATTCAAATGCTTCTGCCACAAGAAAGGCTCTCCCCCTGCCACCGCCAAAGTAGTGAATACTCCGCGGCCGTAAAGAGCCGCCGGCGATAGGGGAGACAGCTTTACCTCATCTTTCGACTTGCAATGCCCGTCGAGAATTACAAAAGATTGCATTTTCTTGTGGAAAGGCCTTTCGGCATTGACCGATTCACCAGAAGCCTTTCAGCCGGGAGATGTGGTCTCATGGAATCTCGATAATCGTGGAACCACTCACATTGGCATCGTCTCTAACAAATGGAATGCTGCCGCAGAGCGTTATCTCATCATTCACAACATCGGGAGCGGTGCCAGATTAGAAGACCGTCTGTTCGAATGGAAGATTTCCGGTCATTATCGATACTTCTAAGACTGGATCTCAATTGCCTCATCCCCGGTACCCAGGACCCGGCCCTTCCTGTCCCTGCAAAACTCCGTTACGAACTCAACAAACAGGTCACTCTTTTCCTCCTGCGGAACGTGGCCGCAGTTCTTGAACACAACGAGGCGTGAGTGCAATATCGCGTCATAAAGCTTTTGTGCATTGTGGACCGGAATTACCCGGTCGTCTTCGCCCCACACGATCAGGGTCGGCTGGCTTATAAGATGCGCGTCCTCTTCAATGCGATTCGCATCCCACATCCTCGACGTCGCCAGCACTGAGCGGTGCCCGTCAGCTGCGGCTAGCGGACGCTGAATGTTAGCGATCCGTTCGTTGCTTATCAAATGATAGCTAGCGGGTGACAGCGTTCGCCGCATCCGTTTTCGCATGAACATCTTTGACCCGGCCAGAAAGGGGGTGATCACTTCGCCAACACCCTTGATTCCGGCTAAGCGTAGCACCGGGAGGCGCCTGACGTCGTTGTTTATGACCGAATCGACCAAAACAAGCTTCTCCACGCGAGCGGGATAATCTAATGCAAGGGTCGCAGCAACTGCTCCGCCGTAAGAGCTGCCGACGACTATCGGCTGCCCCACGCCAATGCTATCGAGAAAGCGAGCGACGACGCGCGCTTGCGAAGCTATCGTGTAATCGAACCACGCCGGTTTGTCGGAGTAGCCAAAACCGACCAAGTCGACCGCGATGACATGATAGCCGTTTTCTGCAAGCATCGGAGCCGACGTGTGCCAAACATAAACCGACGCCGTGTAGCCGTGAATCAGTAAAATCGTCGGGTCGCCAGGGTCGCCAAATTCCTGATAGTGGAGGTTCAATCCATCCACTCTGATGAACTTTGAATGCTCGGAGTGCGGGACCAAATCAGCAACGCGATCCCAATCCACGGTGCTTCGCCGGGTCAAAAATTTAAGTGCTGTCGCAGCCGTTAATGCCCCGACCGCTATAAGTGCTGCATCTCGTTTTCTCATTTGGAACTATCTTAACGCAAAACTATTTTCGGACGAATTAAATTTTCTTGGGTATCGGCAACACCTATTGCTATGAGTTCGCCACCGCCGTTGACCATCCTCACAAAACCGCCAGCTTCAAAGCTTTCGGCTCCTGATGAAGTTGAGAGTCCCGATCGCGTCGGCTCTATTCGATCCGCCTCTACAGTGAAGTCAGGAAGATGAGCGACAGCTTCGCTAAGCGGTCGCAAAGCCGCCGACGGATCTGTCATTTCCGCTAGATTCCCCAGCAAAACCGCTCCGTCCAGCGAAAACTCTCCAGCCCGTGTCCGGCGAAGCTCTGCTAAATGTGCAACAGTTCCGGCCGCTTTTCCAATGTCTTCCGCTAGAGTGCGGATATACGTTCCGGCAGAGCAGACGACGCGGATTCCGACATCCGTCGCCTCAATAGCACTTCCGGGCCATATCTCAGCCGGGTCGATAAGCTCCAGCTCAGAAATGCTCACCGTCAGCGCTTTTCGTTCCACCTCGCCTCCGCCGCGCGCGATCTCGTAAAGCTTTTTCCCCGCGATCTTTTTCGCGGAGTACATTGGGGGCACCTGTTCGATATCGCCGACGAAACGAGGCAAAATTTCGGACAGCTCGGGAACGCCGCCTTCGTTCCTTTCGACAACCTGCCCGGTGCGATCGCCCGTGTCAGTCTTCGAACCGAACCGCACGAGAGCGACGTATTCCTTCTCGTCCTTGTCAACAAACTGCGCGAGCCGCGTTGCTTTACCGACCAGCATCACCAGAACGCCGGTTGCAAACGGGTCAAGCGTGCCGGTGTGCCCGATCCTCTTTGTCTTTAGTATCCGCCGCAGTCTTGCGACAACGTCATGTGACGTAAAACCTTCCGGCTTGTCGATCAACAAAATGCCGTCCATTGTCGTAATTCTAGAGCAATACGCGCGAATAGCCATTCGCCGATCGCCGATTCAAGGAATCGGTGCAGTAGGATAAAATTGAGACTCCATGTGGCGAACACGGCGAAAACCTATCGATGATGCTGACCGGGTCATCCGCGACCCCGCCCACTCACGCGAGCGGACGATGAACCGGGCCGTCAAACTTTTAGCCGCAAAGCCGCGTTCGGTCGGGGAACTGCGCGAACGCCTTCTCGAAAAGTTATGGACAGACGAGGCGATCGTTGATGCAGTGATCGAAAAGCTGAAGGAATACAACTATCTCGATGACGAGCAGTTTGCAAAAGAGTTCGCCATGTCAAAACTTCGCCAACGGCCGCAGGGAAAGCGAAAGCTGCAGTTCACGATGTCGCGAAAGAAGCTGGACAGCGAAACGGTCGAAGCCGCCATCGATGACGCTTTCGACAAACTCCCCGAAACCGATCTTATCGACCGAGCGATCGAAAAGCGGCTTCGCTTGAAGGGCCGCCCCACTGGCCGCGAAGATACCAAAAAGTTCTACGACCACTTGTTACGCCAAGGGTTCGATTTCGACCTCATCCGGCGAAAAATGTCCGCCGTCGGCAAGCGCATAGAAACCGATGCCGAAGATCAACTATAACGAACGTTCTTCCAACAAATACAGATACCTGCGAGGTGAGCTCCAAAACCACCTTTCGTTACCATCAACAGACAACATCGTCTGGGCTGAGACACCGACGGATCGATCTTAAAGGGTACCATCGCCTCAATGCGAAGGGCGACCTAATGACCGGCATCTGCTTCACGGTCCCCGAAATCTTATTCTACGGCCGCCTCCGCCTTCCTGAAAAGTGGGAGTGGACCAGCAGCGACAGATCGGTGGGCGAACCCATCCTCGATGAAAAACAAACGTAATTGTTTTGAATCCGAATAATAACCCATCGCGAAAACTCAGACATAGCGGGATTCGCCCGAGTCTGAAAATTTACGATGTAAGGGAGATTATTATGAAGAAGATTTTATTTGCAGTTTTCGCGATGGTTTTGACGTTCGGCGTGGCTGACGTCTCGGCCCAGATGATGGGTAAGAAGAACGAGAACCCAATGGTTGGCGGTGCGGCGATGTACAAGACCAAGGACATCGTTGACAACGCTGTCAATTCGGCGGACCACACGACACTTGTCGCTGCCGTACAGGCTGCGGGTTTGGTCGACACCTTAAAGAGCAAGGGACCTTTCACGGTCTTCGCTCCAGTCAATAGTGCTTTCGCGAAGTTGCCTGCTGGAACGGTCGAAACACTTCTCAAACCTGAGAACAAGGCAACGCTCGCCGAGATCTTGACCTACCACGTCATCGCAGGAAACTTTAGTGCGAAGGACGTGATGGGTGCGATTAAAAAGGGCAACGGCAAAGCCGAGTTTACCACTGTTGCAGGCGGTAAGATTTCGGCCATGCTAGAAGGCAGCAGCGTTATCCTTATGGACGAAAAAGGCGGCAGATCCACAATTACGATAGCTGATGTCAAACAGTCAAATGGTGTCATCCACGTAGTTGATTCCGTTCTTTTGCCCAACTAACCCGTAC
>JACDAK010000242.1 GCA_013695495.1 Blastocatellia bacterium
GTTATGGTATGTTCGTTTTGTTCTTTGCCGCGACGGCGATTTGGTTACGAGTTTACGGAAGGTCGGATCTCGCATCCCCCGCAGCGTGAACAGGAAACCTACAGCCCGGATTCAAAATTGAGCGAAAATTACTTAATATTGATTCAGCCGGCTTGAAAGATCACATCAAACTTCTAAGGCCCCATCAGTGGATAAAGAATCTCTTTGTCCTCATCCCCGCTTTCTTCGCGGCACGCTTTAGCCTGCTGCTGACGGACGGGGCGCTTTGGTATGCTTTGTTTTCCTTCTGTTTCGCGGCGAGCGCAGTTTATATAATCAACGACATCTTCGACCGCGATAACGACCGTCTCCACGAAGTGAAACGCCTGCGTCCGATCGCATCCGGGGCAGTTTCCGTTCGCAGCGCGTTGATGGTTTGTGCCGTGATGTTCGTACTCGCGGCGGTTCTTGCTTTGCTTGTAAACACGACTTTTGTAGTCGTTGTCGGCATCTACTTTTGGTCAAATCTTCTTTACAGCTTCTATCTCAAGCACATATCTATCGTCGACATCTCCATAATCGCCGTCGGCTTCGTGTTGCGGGTGATAGGCGGCGGCGTCGCGGCCGACGTGCCAGTCTCAAAGTGGCTTATTCTCATGACGTTCCTGCTCGCAAGCTGTCTCGCACTCGGCAAACGCCGCGACGACCTGATGCTCAACGTAGAGAACAACGGCCTGCGTCGGTCGCTCGACGGCTATACGATCGGCTTCGTCGATACATCACTAGTCGTGCTTTCCGTGACGACCATCGTCTGCTACATAATGTACACCGTATCTGACGAGGTCGTACTCCGGATGCATTCAGAGTACATATATCTAACCGCCATTTTCGTCATCATCGGAATTCTCCGCTATCTTCAGATCGCCATCGTCGAGCAGGCAAGCGGCTCGCCAACACTCATCCTGCTTAAAGATCGGTTGATCCAGGCAATGATCCTAATGTGGCTCAGCTCGTTCGCCGTGTTCCTTTATGTCTTATAAGCGGCTGACAAACTGGGGCAACTATCCGGCCGTTGAAGCTGACTTGACCGAACCGGCGAGCCGCGACGAACTTCTCGCCGGGTTATCCGATGGCGTGATCGCACGCGGAAACGGCCGATCCTACGGCGATGCGTCGTTGGGCGAGCGGGTCATCTCGATGCTTAAGCTCGATCGAATAATTTCGATCGACGAACAAGTTTCGATCATCGAATGCGAAGCCGGAACGCTGCTTTCCACCATCCTCGAACAGATCGTGCCCAAAGGTCTTTTCCTGCCGGTGTCTCCCGGGACGAAGTTCATCACCGTGGGTGGAGCAATTGCCGCCGATGTCCACGGCAAGAATCACCACAGTGAGGGAAGCTTTACCGACCATCTCGAAAGCTTCATGCTGATGACCGCGGATGGTGAGATCCTGAAATGCTCGCGTGAAGAGAACTCCGAACTTTTCCGCAGCACGTGTGGCGGAATGGGCCTCACCGGTGTCATTATCTCGGCGCGGTTCCGGCTGAAGCGGATCGAGACATCGTTTATTGCACAGCGATCATTTAAGGCACGCGACCTCGCGCACGCAATTAGCCTGTTTGATGAGCACGGGTCGGCGACCTACTCGGTCGCATGGATCGACTGCCTCGCGAAAGGGAAGGCACGCGGGCGCTCCCTTTTATTGACCGGCGAACACTGCCCGCTGAGCGATCTGCCGCCGCGGCTTGCTTCGCAAAAGTTGCGAACCTCGCGCCAGCCTCGCCTCGCCGTCCCGTTCACACTGCCGGCGATGACCCTTAACCGCTTCTCCGTCCGTGCGTTCAATTTGCTCTACTACAATCGCCAACTCGCGGCGGAACGCTCGGGCGTCGTACATTACGATCCTTTCTTCTACCCCCTCGACGGCATCAGAAATTGGAATCGCATTTACGGGCGGCCCGGATTTGTGCAGTACCAGTTCGTTGTACCGAAGGCTGTAAGTCAAGCGGCTATCGACGAGGTTCTCGGACGCGTCGCGGCTTCTGGCGAAGGTTCGTTCCTTGCCGTTCTGAAACTTTTCGGCAAAGCGAACGTTGATGCTATTATGAGTTTTCCCATGGAGGGATACACTCTGGCCCTCGATTTCCGCGTGAGCGACGAGGTGTTTAAACTTTTGGATGAGCTCGACGCCGTAGTTGCCGATGCCGGCGGACGCATCTATCTTGCAAAGGACGCGCGAATGAAGCCCGAGATATTTCACCGCACTTACGCACGCACAGTGGCGTCCGGATCGTTTCGCTCCGCGCAGTCCGATAGGCTAAGATACTGAGGGCCGCCGTATGCCGTCTCGCTCCGAAGTACCCTGTATGCAGTTGCCTTTACAATCCTTACGTCTACTTGTCGCTGCGCCGATCTTGATACTCCTGTTCGCGTCGTCCGCTTTTACGACCCCGTCGGGCCCGGAATTTCTTTCTTATTCCGAACTCATCCGGCTTTACTCGGAACTTCCACTAGACGCCGAGCTCGAGGCGAAACTCGCGAGGCTGCGGACGACCCCCTTTGTTTATAACGACATCCGCCGTCAGGACCGTTTGGCGCGTTCACCGAAGTTTGGGGAATTCATTCGCGTCGCGCTGTGGAATATTGAACGCGGGCTGGAATATGGCGCACTCGAAGCGATCTTCGGCGACCCGAGTCGGCTCGAATATCTTCTCGATCCTGAAGAGTTTCCTGTAGGTTCCGAGCGCCGCGCCGAGTTCATGGAACAAGCCGCCGCTTTGCGAATGGCAGATGTCATCATTCTCAACGAGGTCGATTGGGGAATGAAGCGTACGGGCTATCGAAACGTGGTCGCCGACCTCGCCGCAAAGCTCAACATGAACTACGCCTTTGGCGTTCAATTCGTCGAACTCAGTCCCGTGCTCTACGGTGACGAACCCGACAGCCCGAACGAGGACGAGCAGGAGTTGATCGAAGCGTTTCGCCCCGACAGGTCGCGTTACAAGGGCCTTCACGGAATGGCGATCCTGAGCAAATTTTCGCTGGAGAACGTACGTTTGAAGCCGTTCGAATCGCAGCCGTACGATTGGTACCGAACGGAGCTGCGCGGGCCCGGG
>JACDAK010000244.1 GCA_013695495.1 Blastocatellia bacterium
CTCGGAGCCTGGTTCACGCGCGGTTGGTTCGTCAATCTCGCCGCGGGCACTCTGCTCGGGGCTCTGACGCTTGGCCTCGCGGTCCTGATCGCCTATCTCGCCGGGGGCTTGCGATTTCAAGTCCACATTTCAGCCGACGTATCCTCGACGATCTCATCTTTGCTGTTCTCGATAACCGTCTTGTTTATCGCCGCGGCATTTGAAGAGGCGCTCTTCCGTGGGTACATTTTGCAGACCTTTGCGCGTTCCGGTCTCGCTTGGTTCGCCATCATCCTCACGGCCATTTTCTTTGCCGCTGTTCACACGGCGAACCCGAACATGGGCGTAATTTCCACGATCAACACCGCGATTGCCGGCATCTGGTTCGGCGTGGCTTATCTACGGACGCGTGACCTCTGGTTCGTCACCGGTCTCCATTTCATGTGGAATTGGATGCAGGGAGCGTTCTTTGGAATTGAGATCAGCGGGTTAAACGACCTAGTTGCAGCTCCACTGATGCGTGAGATCGACGCTGGCCCCGCTTGGCTGACGGGCGACACCTACGGCTTGGAAGGCGGCATTGCCGCAACGGTCGCGCTCATTGCGTCAACGGCGCTAATTCTGTTCCTGAAATGGCCCAAAGCAGACCCCGAACTCATGGCGATGACTAGCCCGCCTGTATCTTGAACGAAATATCCACAGCCTTCGCCGAATGTGTAATTCGGCCCACCGAAATAAGGTCGACACCCGCTTCTGCGTACGAACGCACTCGCTCCAGCTCCATACCTCCCGAGGCTTCGATCAGCACGTGCGGGTTTAGATTCCGTGACATTTCCACCAACTTAGCCGCTTCCTCCGGGGTTTGATTGTCGAGCATCACAATATCCGCCCCGGCTTCGATCGCTTCGCGCAGCTGCGCCCAGTTCGTTATTTCAACCTCGATCTTATGCAGATGTCCGACCTTTTGCTTCGCGGCTACCACGGCCTCAGTAATACCGCCCGCTAGTGTGATGTGGTTGTCTTTGATCAAAACACCGTCATCCAAACCCATCCGGTGATTGCGGCCGCCGCCGACCGTCACGGCGTATTTCTCCAGCAGCCGAAGACCAGGGGTAGTCTTACGAGTATCAACGATCTTTGCATTGGTGCCCTGGACTGCGCGAACATACTGCCGCGTCAGCGTCGCAACGGCCGACATTCGCTGCAGAAGGTTAAGTGCGACACGCTCACCCGTCAGCAGCACTTCGGCATAGCCCTTAAGCGTGCCGAAAACTGTGCCTTCTTCCACTTCATCGCCGTCGTTGTACGTGCTCTCGATCTCCGCGATCTCAGGGTCGAGGTGCAAAAACACAGCCTCTGCAACCTCAAGCCCGCAGATCACAAGATAGTCTTTCGCCAAAAATCGCCCGGTACCCCGAGTCTCACTATCGACCGTCGCATCTGTTGTGATATCGCCGCGGCCAATGTCTTCCGCCAAAAACTGGGCGATCGCGGAAACAACCTCACCATTATTGATCCAATTCATAATTATCTGTGAATATTAGAGATATACGCCATTCCTTTCGCACAATCAAGCTTTTCGTTTCCGATCATCTTCAATCCGATTATCATTATGGCCAGTTCTGCACGCCACGAAGTGAATGCAAAATGGATGAACAATAAACCAAGAACAATTCACGCGACGTTTGCTTTTTACTTTGCCGTTGGGTAGGAGTAATCTCGCCGAGTTCTACCTATTCTCGGTTAATGTGTACAAAGAAAGGAGTATCAATGAAGTGAAAAATAAATCACATTTTTTGGTCGTTCTCGTCTTGCTGACTGCCGTTGCCGTCGCGTGCAACTGGAGCACGGCGAATATGAGCGAGTTAAAGAGGTCGAAGGACGCCGAAGGACGCCAGGCAACGACTAGTTTTAAAGCCGGCGAGACCATTCATGAAGATGCATCGATCGCGAACAATCCGGGCGAGGTCACGGTCAACTTCAGACTTGTGGATGACGATGCTCCCGGCGAAACTATCAAAGGTTCTGAGATCAGCGTCGACATCGAGAAGGACGCCGCTGTGAAGTACACTTTGCCGATTCCAGAGGGAGCTCCTCGGGCAAATTTACCCTATTCGCAGATATGCATGACCAAGCCGGCGAACGAAAGGACGGAAAATCAGCCTCAATAACGATCGAAGCTGCCCGTTAGAAGGTGTTCGATCTTTCAACTAATTCAACGCCTCTAGGTTTGTTCTTAGGGTAGCCGTCTGCTGTTTTATTTCCACTTTCCTTACACGCAGAGCTTCGACCTTTTCGGCCGGAGCTTTTTTTATGAATTCGGCGTTGGAAAGCTGTCCGGTCAGTCGCTGAAGTTCGTTATCGAGTTTTGTTATCTGATTATTCAGGCGTACGCGTTCCTTTTCGAAATCGATGAGGCCTTCGAGCGGCACCGCGATCTCAGCATTCGCAATGACGGCTTTAGCTGACGCCTTAGGCACCTCGAGCGTCTCGCCAAGTATTATCTTATCAGCGCGTGCAAGCTTTAAGATCGGAGCCTCGTTCGCCGCAAGCACGGCCTGCATCTCGGCTCCGCCCGCAATATGAACCGTGAATCGCACGGCTGGCGAGATGTTCATCTCGCTGCGAATGTTGCGTACCTTCGTGATCACACCGATCACGCTTCCCATCTCCGCCTCCGCCCTATCGTCGATCAAACTCGCTTCGCCATCGGGAAAATCCGCAAGCATTATCGTCGCTCCGGCGTCTTTGTAAGCGGCATTGTGGAGCGTCTTCCCCGTCCCCGGCAGCTTCTGCCATAGCTCTTCAGTCAAGAAAGGCATAAA
>JACDAK010000299.1 GCA_013695495.1 Blastocatellia bacterium
TGAGTGGTGGGCGAACCTTGTGACGGCCTCGGACTGGCGCGATTTTTGGATCCATGAGGGGTTTCAGTCGTTTATGGATACGCTCTATCTGGAGGAGATCGCGGGCAAGGAGAGATATCTTGCGGCGATGCGCGGGCGGGCTCAGGCGACGATAAACCTTCAGCCCGTGGCCCCGCGTGAGCCGAAGTTTTCTTACGAGGTTTACTTGCTGGCGCCGGATTATGTCAGGTCGAACAACGACATTTATGGGAAGGGTGCGGTCGTGCTTCATACGCTGCGGTATCTGATCGGCGATGACGCGTTCTTTCGTGCGTTGCGGCGAATGTCGTATCCGACCAAAGAGATGGAAACGTTCACGGACGGCAGGCAGGCGCGGTTCGTCAATACGGACGACTTTTTGACGATCGCGGAAAGGGAATCGATGCGGGAGTTGGATTGGTTCTTTGAGGTATATCTGCGACAGCCAAAGCTGCCGCGATTGCTGGTGAACCGTGAGACGCCGGGCATGCTATCGCTCAAATGGGAGACGCCGGACGGTTTGCCGTTTCCGATGCCAGTGGATGTGGTAGCGAACGGGAAACCCATGCGGGTGGAGATGAAGGACGGGAAAGGAAGCGTTAAATTTTCGGGAACGGAACCGGTTATCGACCCGGATGGCTGGATATTGAAGGCGCGGTGAGGCTGTAGTGTCCGCAAGGCGGGGAGGGGCTAAATTGCCCCACTTACGTCTTTTTGGTATTTTATAGAATTACCCGTTCATAATAATTAGTTATAAAAGGACTTTTAATAATGGCAACTGCACCAAAGAAGGCTGATGATGCGCAGGCTAAGAAAACTGCCGGAGCGACGAAGCGTCCAGTTCAGAATAATAAGAAAGCGAAACCTGCATCGGCGGCTATGAAAGCGAAAAAGGTTGTGGCGGAGAAGGCTAACACGACCGTTGCGGATGGATTTTTAGCAAAGAAAAAGACCCATAACACTGCACGGGGAACGGTTGCGGCAAAGTCTACAAAGGCAACGAAGCAAGCGGTTAAAGATATCGATAAGCACGAAGGACTCAGCGTGGAGACGCTGGTCGGGATGTACCGCACGATGTATATGTCGCGGCGGATCGATGATAAAGAGATCCAGCTAAAGGGGCAGAACAAGATCTTTTTTCAGATATCGGGGGCGGGGCACGAAGCTCTGCTTGTGGGTGCCGCACTGGCAATGAAGCCGGCATATGACTGGTTCTTTCCGTATTATCGCGACCGTGCGTTGATGTTGGGGCTTGGGATGACGGCGCAGGAGATGTTGTGGTCGGCGGTCGGGGCGGAGAAGGACCCGAATTCGCACGGGCGGCAGATGCCTTCGCATTGGGGGCATAAGGACCTCAATGTTCCGTCGCAGTCGTCATGTACGGGGACGCAGGCGCTGCATTCGGTAGGCGCGGCTGAGGCTAGCTATCGTGCGGCGCTGGTGGAGGAGCTTCAAGATAAGATCATCGGTTTTAAGGGCGACGAGGTTGTTTACATGTCGGTCGGCGACGGCACCACTAGCGAGGGCGAATGGTGGGAGGCTTTGAACACGGCGAGCAACCTTAAGCTGCCAGTGATATTTGTGGTGGAGGATAACGGATATGCGATCTCGGTGCCGGTCGAGGTCAATACGGCGGGCGGTGACATATCGAAATTGGTGGCGGGGTTCCCGGACCTTTATATACAGAAGTGCGACGGAACAGACCCGGTTGAGAGCTACGCGACGTTCAAGCGTGCGGTTGAGTATTGCCGCGAGAGGAAGGGGCCCGCGTTTGTTCATGGCAGGGTGATCAGGCCTTATTCGCACTCGCTGTCGGACGACGAGAAGCTTTACAGGCCGGAAGAGGAACGCGATGCGGACGCGGCGATCGACCCGATCAAGACCTTTGCGGAGTTTTTGATGACGGAAGGCTACGCATCGAGCGAAGAGCTTGAGGCGTTGCGGAAAGAGGTCGATGACGAGGTGAATAAGGCGGCGGACCTCGCGATCGAGACGCCGCAGCCGGCGCCGGAGACGGCTCTGCGAAATGTTTTTTCGCCGGATGTTGATCCTACGGACCGTGCGCTTTTTGATACGGAAGAGGGTGCTGAGCTTTCGGGAAATCCGGGCACGATGGTAGATCTGATCAACCGATGCATGCACGAAGAGATGGAACGCGATCCGCGAATAATCGTATTTGGTGAAGACGTGGCGGACGTTTCGCGTGAGGAATATCTTGAGCGTGTGAAGGGCAAGGGCGGCGTGTTTAAGGTGACGGCGAACCTGCAGCGGAAATTCGGTTCGGCGCGGGTGTTCAATTCGCCGCTGGCTGAGGCGAACATCGTTGGACGGGCCGTGGGTTTGTCCATTCGCGGGCTGAAGCCGGTGGTGGAGATACAGTTCTTCGATTACATTTTTCCGGCGTATCACCAGATCAGAAACGAGGTAGCGGTTACGCGTTGGCGGTCGGACGGCGATACGAAGTGTCCGATGGTGATGAGGGTGCCGGTCGGCGGATATTTGAAGGGCGGCGCGGTCTATCACTCGCAATCGGGAACGACGCTGTTTTCGCATACGCCGGGGCTGATGATCGTTTATCCTTCGACGGCGCTGGATGCGAACGGGCTGCTGCGGACTTCGATCAGGTGCGACGACCCGGTGCTGTTCCTTGAGCACAAGCATCTTTACCGGCAGATCTATAACAAGTCGGAATATCCGAGCAAGGACTTTCTTATCCCGTTCGGGAAGGCGAAGAAGGTACGCGAGGGCAGCGATGTGACGATCGTGACGTTTGGTGCTCTGGTTGAACGTTCGCGGCAGGCGGCGAAACGGCTTGAGCTGGAGGGGATCACGGTGGATCTGATCGATCTCCGAACATTGGTGCCTTATGACTGGGACGCGATAGTTGAATCGGTGAAGAAGACATCGAGGGTGCTGGTGGCGCATGAGGACCCGATCTCGTATGGCTATGGGGCTGAGATAGCTGCGCGGATATCGGACGAGCTGTTTGAATTTCTAGACGCACCGGTGCGGCGTGTCGGTGCGACCGATACTTTTGTTGCGTATGCTCCGCAGGTGGAGGATTTTATCCTGCCGCAGAGTGAAGACGTGGAGAATGCGGTGCAAGAATTGATGAAGTACTAACCTAAAGACAGGCCGGTGATTAGTTTAGTTCTTCCTTTACCACCCTCCGTATTGGCAGTCCGACAAGTTTGCGGCGCTTTCCGCTTGCGCTCACGTAGAAGGCGCCGGGCAAGGGTCGGTCACTTTCCAGCTTGCCTCTCCAAAAATAATTTTATTTAGACATCGAATTCTCTGATATGATAATTTCCACCCGATCTCGGAGCCCATTATTCTGACGGAGCACACTATTCATGTCGAACCGAAAACCTTCACACTATCTCGCCGCGTTCTTTGTTGTTTGCTTTCTTTGCGTTAGTGCACCTGCTCAGGAAAAGGCCGAAGAACGCAAAGCAACGGTTGATCGGCTCTTTGAACTAGGTGTTTCGTACTCAAACAAAAAACAATTCGATCAGGCCATTGAAACCTATCGAAAGTTGCTCAAGATCGAGCCGATGCACCCATCTGCCTTACACAACCTGGGCGCGGCACTGGCAAATACGAGTCGGCATCAAGAAGCGCTAGAGGCTTTTGAGGCGGCCGTCAAACTTTCCCCGTCGCAGGCGCAGTTTCACGCAAGTTTGGGCGCCGCGTATATGAATCTGCGCCGGTGGGATGAGTCCCTGACCGCCCTGAATGAAGCCGTGCGGCTCGACCCGACGAGCGGGACTACATATAGCATGCTGGGGTTTCTCTATGACAACACGCGAAGATTCGAAGAAGCTCTTGCCGCAAATAAAAAGGCGGTAGAATATGCTCCCGAAAATCCGGCCAATTTTCACAATCTGGGTCTTACCCTCATCAAATTAAATCGACTGGCCGAGGCCGTAGAACCGCTTGAGATTGCTTTGAGAATCGCACCGAATTACAAGAATGCCAGATTTCATCTCTCAAACACTTTAAGCCGTCTCAAACGGTACAAAGATGCGGTTGATTCGTTCACGAAATTGCTCGAACTCGATGCGGACCACGCCGATATCCTCACTTTGAGGGCCTGGAATTACATGTACCTCGGCGGCTCCGGCCGGGAAGCGGCGACCGACGCAGAGCGTTACTTGAACCTCTATGGCTGGCGAACCCAGTCGGCACCGTTTCAGGCAATTATAGCTGTAATCGGCTTTCGCGCGGCGGGCATGGACGAACGAGCCGCCGCCATTATTTCGCAGAGCCATACCAAAGCGGATCAGACGCTCTGGCCATACAAGATCATTTTGTTTTTTAACAATCAGCTAACAAGTGAAGAGCTTTTGAAAGCGGCTTCTACCACCGATCAGAAAACCGAAGCTCATACCTTCATCGGCATGGAACTCCTGCTCAGAGGCGAGCCCAACGAAGCTCGGACGCATTTTGAATGGGTGAAAGAGTTCGGCAATCCGACATTCTATGAGTACCCGCTAGCCCTTGCAGAACTTGAGCGCCTCCGCTGAGAATCAACACCACTGAATACAAGAGAGGCCGCCTTTCCAGAGGGCCTCAACATTTTCTGATCTCCGCAGAACTATTCCTCGGCGTGAATATCATCACGCTTTATCACAGTCAGAAAGTCCGGGAATCCCTGCGGGACCCCGCATCCGAATCAATTGCGAACCTGACCTACAACCTTCGTGGCAGTACGGGCATTTTTCAATTGATAATACGCAGTATCCAGCGTATTATTAACTTCGATCGGTGTTAATAAGTAGTCAGGTGCACAGGCTCGGTTCAATCGGGTCCGAAGACTTTCACTATCCACGTGGCAGGTGAAAAGCTGCGCATCCCGGTCGATGCCGTGTTCAACGTAGAGCATGAGCGCAACGTCGGGCAGCAAAAACTCGCATTTCAGCTATCTGGCCGTCCGGCGGAGCCTAACAACGTGTCGCCTACGCGCAGCGGGTGAAGGATTAATACTGCCGCAGTCGGAAGAGGTTGAGAACGCGGTGAACGAGCTGATGAAGTTGAGCAGGCGGAATGTGAATGCTGTAAACCCGTTGGCGGTGTATCGCGTCGTAAGTATCGGGTTAGCGTATGAAAACTGAGAAACTTACAAGAACATTTTGCGGCAGCTTTGCGTCTTTATTATTGGGTGTTGTTTTTGCCACGGTCTGTGCTCTGCCTGCAATGGCTCAGCGGCCGGTGATAGTTCAACCGGGTGCGCCGGGCCAGCCGACGCGCGTGCTGCCATCGGACACACGTGCTGTTTTGCCCGAACCGTCAGCGAAAGATGTTGAGTTCATGCAGGGGATGATAATGCATCATGCCCAGGCGGTTGAAATGACGGACATGATCGCGGAGCGGACGGACAATCGGGATGTTCACCTTTTAGGAGCGCGCATACGGCAGTCGCAGGCGGATGAGATGGAATTTATGACCCGGTGGCTGAAGCTGCGGGGCGAATCGACTGAGCATGAAATGCCCGGCGCGCACGATGCTCATGCGGGGCACGGCCGTAATGGCGGCCATCAGATGCTGATGCCGGGAATGCTGACGCCGCAGCAAATGAAAGAACTTGCGCAGGCGAAGGGTGCGGAGTTTGACCGGCTGTTTTTGACCGGAATGATACAGCACCATGAGGGTGCGCTGGTGATGGTGGAGGAGCTTTTTACCGTGTCAGGCGCGGGGCAAGACGCCGAGCTTTTTAATTTTGCGACCGATGTCGATACGGGGCAGCGGGTAGAGATAAGAAGTATGCAGATGTTGTTAGAACGAATGGCGAGGAAATAAATAAAAATGAAAACAGGCATGTTCAGGTTCGTGGTCTCCCTTTTATTCTGCGTGTGTTTTGCCGCCGCGGCTTTCGCACAAAACGCGACGCCGTCGCCCTCTCCGGCAATGCCGCCGGGAATGAAGGGTGCGGACGTCAATGATCCGCGGGCGAAGCTTTCGCCGGGGCTGTATGACGCAGGCGAGGCCGCGATGGGGCTTCGGCACTTATTGCTGCTGAAAAAGCCGGAGGCTTTTCAGTTAGGGACGAATGACCCGAATGCTCCTAGGGTGCTGAGCACTTTGGAATCGTTGGGTATACCGGACGCGACGAAAGTACCGGAGGCGTCTCGCATGCCGACGGCTCAGCTGGCGTTCGGGAACTCGGACCTTGCGTTTCAGGGAAATCACCTCTTCATGGGGAATTTCTATGGAATCAACATCTATGACATATCGG
>JACDAK010000341.1 GCA_013695495.1 Blastocatellia bacterium
GGTTTGTGGAATGAAGATAAAGCTGACCTGCTCCGCCCGTGCACAGTATGACGGCATTTGCAAAAATCTCGCGCGGGGCCCTCAGGATCGGATCAAGATAACGGACCCCGACAACACGTCCGTTCCGCGTGATGAGGTTCTCAGTCGCCGCAAAAGGCAAAAGCGTGATCGAACGTTCAACTGCCGCCCGCGCGATCAACGCCCTTACGATCTCTTTGCCTGTCGAGTCGCCGTGTGCATGAAGAATGCGGCGGCGCGAATGTGCTGCCTCCTGCGTGAATACAAGCTTGCCTCCATCCCGGTCAAACTCAGTTCCCCACTCGATCAGCTCACGGATATATCGCGTACCCTCGACGACCAGAGTCTTCACAGCCTCCGGGTCGCAAAGCCCCGCCCCCGCGACGAGCGTGTCGCCCTCATGAAGTTCGGCGTTGTCGTCGTCCGAAAGAACAACGGCAACGCCGCCCTGTGCATACTCTGTGTTCGATTCGCTCGCTTTATCTTTGGTAAGGACCGCGACCCGTGCACCCGTTTCCGCAAGCGCGATCGCCGCACGAAGCCCCGCTACACCACTCCCAACAACGATAAAGTCCGTGATTGCTGACATTACCGCAACTGTAACAAACTAAAGGCCGTGTCTACAATTTGCGGCAGCACATCAGCAAGCTATGCCGTACCATGGTGGTCTGACGCCTTATAACGACCTATGCTCACATTTCAAAAAGCTCGACCGCTGCACTGTAATGCAGCACCTGAAGGTGCTCGAAAAAGCCGAACTCGTCATCGGCCGCAAAGAGGGCCGCTTCCGCTGGAACTACCTAAACGCCGTCCCAATAAAAAACATCTACGACCGCTGGATCAACAAATTTGCCGTCTACGACGTTGAGCTTTTAATGAAACTCAAGACCTATCTCGAATCAAAATAAAAGAGGCTCAGCCACCCGGCCGCGCCTCTTAACCAACTTCGATCCGTCTATGCGTTCGGGATCTTGAGCTCTTGCCCCGGCTGGATCAAGTCAGGATTGCTGATCTGATCGCGATTCGCCTCAAAGATCGCCTGCCAAGTCGTTCCATATTTCCCTGCGATCTTGCTCAGGTTATCGCCCGACTGCACGGTGTAAGTATGCTCACCGCCGCCCGATGCTCCGCCCACGCTGATATCCAGCATCAGATCACCCGCACGATAATCGGGGTCGATCCGGTTATATTCGTCCCAGATCTGCTGCTTTGCCGCATCGCTCGGCGCGCTTCCTTTGATATGGAGAACGCCTTCGCTTTCGCTAAGCTCGTACGAGGTCCCGTTCTGATTGGCCAAGTCGAGCAGGGTTTGATATTTCTCTTGTAAAGACATTTGATTCCTCCTTGTTTAGCTGCCCCGCTGCAGATTATTTATGGGCTTGAGAGCTCCCGACTCTTGAACGACCTTGATGCATTCGGCATATCGCGCATCCGGAACGGTCCCGGAGATCGTGACGACTCCTTGAGTAATCTCGATCGTCGCACCCTCGCAGCCGATCCTGCGGAGGTTCTCCTCGATACGCTGTTTCAGAACAGCATCACCGGCCTCGGGCGTAGCCTGCGGCAAAGGCCGAGCCGTTATCTGGTTGTCGACCGTTGTCACGCCTTCGACCCGTGACGCATTTTCGGCCCTGTTTTTAACGGTTATATCTTCAACTTCGCCAGTCAGCGTTGCAACGCCGTCGGCGACTGCCACGTTGACGCCGGTGATCCCTTGGGCTGCAAGGTTGTCTTGGGCAGCCTTCTGGACATCTGAGTCGCTCTTTCCGCCACAAGCGGCGATAAAAAACATAGCCGCAATTACGGACGTTGTCAGAAACTTGATCTTCATATTTCCTCCCTGTGTAAATACCCTTTAAATCTGATTCAATTAACGTCGTTTGATTCAACTAACGTCATTTCAAGTATCTTGGTCGATGCTCGCCGTTATTTCAAGGTTCAAAGCTCAAACAGCTCTTCAGCGATCGAGCGTGCGATATCCCAAGATGTATGCTCCGGTTTCACAACGAAGTGCCAATCCGCTAAACAGTAAATACCCTGCCGCTCCTCAAAAAGCTTTAATGCCGCATTCTTATCGCGTGCAAGTGGACGTTCCTTCCACGAATGTCTAATGTTCTTCCAACAATGCTCAAAGGTAGATTCGAGCCAGATCGATGTCAGACCGTGGGCGTTGATCAGGTCGCGGTTCGAATCGACTGTCCACGTCCCTCCGCCAAGTGATAAAACGGTGCAATCATTGTTCTCAAGAATGCGGGCGAGGTTTTCGGACTCGATCTGGCGATAAGCGTCCAGCCCATCGCTCTCAATAATGTCGGCGATCTTCCGCTTCTGACTTTTTTCGATCACCACGTCCAGATCGATTCGTTCGCACCCCAACATATTTGCCAAATGACGCGCGACGCTGGACTTACCGACACCCATGAAGCCGGTGATCGCAACAGATCTCTTTCCCTGGTAC
>JACDAK010000356.1 GCA_013695495.1 Blastocatellia bacterium
TCGAGAGCTTCCAGAACTAACATATTCGAGATCAGCCCGGCTCCCGAACGTGGCGGACATGCACAAACCGAAGAAGAGCATGGAGCACTAATTGTGCTGTAAGTCTCAGTCCTAAATAATGGAAAACATTAATATCGGAATAATTGGCGGCAGTGGGCTTTACCAGATGCCGGAGTTGGAGAATGTTCGTGAACAGGTGGTTGAGACGCCGTTTGGCAGCCCGTCTGATGCGTTCATCATTGGCGAACTTGATGGGGTGGCCGTGGCGTTTCTGCCGAGGCATGCGCGTGGGCATAAGTTTACGCCGACGGAGGTGCCTTACAAGGCGAACATTTACGCGATGAAGCTGTTGGGGGTGGAGTACATCCTGTCGGTTTCTGCCGTAGGTTCGCTTCAGGAACAGTATGCGCCAACGGACATGGTCATTCCGGATCAGTTCTTTGACCGAACTCGTACTCGTGCGCAGGAATCGACGTTTTTCGGCGAGGGGATCGTCGGCCACGTCACGTTCGCCCATCCGGTATGCAGTGAGTTGGGCGATATTCTCGAGGCATCGTGTAAAGAGGTCGGCGTAAAGACGCATCGAGGAGGCACATATCTGTGCATGGAAGGTCCGGCGTTTTCGACCAAGGCCGAATCGATGGTCTATCGCCAATGGGGGATGGATATTATCGGAATGACCAATCTGCAGGAGGCAAAACTCGCCCGCGAAGCTGAGATCGCCTATGCCACCCTAGCGCTGGTTACTGATTACGACTGCTGGTACGAAGGCCACGACGATGTAACCGTCGACATGGTCGTCGAATATCTCAACAAGAACGTCCGCAACGCCCAGCTCATCCTAAAAGACGCCGTGAAACGCGTCGCTGCCAAAGAAACTCCGAATCAATTCCGAAACGCTACTAAGAACGCGATCTTCACCGCCCCGGACCATTGGCCCGCGGAAACTGCGGATAAACTTGATGCGATCATCGGAAAGTATAGAAAATGAAAACCCGTTTTCGGGATATCTGGTAACGTTAGAGAAACGTTCTAGTCCAATTCCGCATCCAAAACGCTTATGAAGCGATTTTTCCTTTTATCGGCCTTGTCACTGTTGATCTTGAGCATTCCGGCCCTTGCTCAACGCAGCATCGAACAAAACCTCGAGGGCGACCCCATCCTCGAAGCCGACGCGCGGCACAACCTAGATGTTGCCTGGCAGGCTTTTAAGCCCAAACGGGCGTATAAGCAGGTTCTTTTGCGATTCGAAGAAACTTACGCCGCTCACCCTGAGTTCTCCAGGATGGAGGAATTCTATTATCTCGCCGGCATGAGCAGCTACTATCTGTCCAGGAACGAAGGCCGTCAAAAGGTCGATCTTACGAAGGAGCGCGAACTAGAACGCTACGAACCCGCAAAACTCCGCGAAGAGGCAAAGGCTTACCTCGCCACTCTGCTCGAAAAATTCCCTGAGACTAAATACCGTCCCGAAGTTGAACGGACCATCAAAGAGCTCGATTCCAAGTGACGACCACCGCCGCAAATCGCAAAATCTCCATCTGCCGTGTAGAATAGTCTTTTTCTATTTACACCAGTTTTTGGAGATTCAGTTTAATGTCATTAACAGTAGTCGGTTCTGTCGCCTTTGATGCGCTCGAAACGCCCTTTGGCAAGCGCGACAAGGTTCTGGGTGGTGCGGCAACGCACTTTGGTTTGTCGGCAAGCTTTTTCACCGACGTAAACGCGGTCGGCATCGTCGGCGGAGACTTCGGCAGCGACGAATGGGAAGTCTTCAAACGTCACAACATAAACACCGATGAAGTCGAGATCGTTCCTGACGGCAAAACGTTCTTCTGGAGCGGGCGTTACGATTACGACATGAACACGGCGCACACGCTGGACACACAGCTCAACGTCTTCGAGACCTTCAACCCAACCTTGTCCGACAATTCCAAGAACTCCAAACTCCTATTCCTAGCAAACATCCTGCCGTCCCTTCAGAAAGGCGTCCGCGAGCAGTGCCCTGACGCGAAATTCGTTGCAATGGACACGATGAACTTCTGGATCTCGTCGATGAAAGAGTCCGTCATCGACACCATCAAAGTCGTCGACTGCGTCATCATCAACGATGCCGAAGCCCGCATGCTCGCCGATGAACCCAACATCCACAAAGCTGCACGCAAGATCATGGACTACGGCCTTCGCGCCCTCGTCATTAAACGCGGCGAATACGGCGCCACCTTGTTCACCAAAGATGCCTATTTCTTCTGCCCGGCTTATCCGCTCGAGAGCGTGTTCGACCCAACAGGTGCGGGCGACACCTTCGCAGGCGGCTTCATGGGCTACCTCGCCGCGCAAAACGAGATCACAGAAGAAAACTTGCGGCGTGCAATGATCTACGGCTCAGTCATGGCGTCCTTCAACGTGGAGAAATTCGGTACGGAACGTGTAGACGCTCTCGGCTATCCTGAGATCAACGAACGCTTTGCGGCCTTCAAGCGGATGACGCATTTCGACGATATCCCATTCGAACGCGCGACCACCGCATAGTCCGCTCCGCACCCGATGGACCAGGAGATCGACAAGCAACATCTCGAAATAACCGCTGCGGCGCCGACCCTGCGCTCTGACACCGTCGCGTGGGTCGCCTCTGCCCTCGCCCTCGGCGCAGCTGCCGCTGCCGCCTACCAACGCATTTGGGGAGCCGCCTTACTGGCGATCATTGCCTCTGCTGCGGGCGTGTTCAGCGCCCTTGTCGCACGCCGCAGCTATGCGAACCTTGCCGGCTCGCGGGCTCGTTTCGAGATAAACGTAGATTCCGCTTCACCCGACATTCAGTGCGAGAACCTTAACATCGAGGTCCGCGAACTCGCTCGCGTGCTTGATGCGCAACCTGATCAGCAACCTGACCTTCGCACCGCCTTCATCGTTGCCGAAGACCTGGCTCTCCGCCAGATCCAGATCGAAGAAGGCGTATCGATCATCCGCCACGTCAGCGTCGGCGGCATTCCCTTTGACGCCGCTTTTTTTCGCGGCGGCGACCTAGTGTGTGCAGAGGTTTCGTTCCTCGTCTCACCTGACATTCGGCAGGAAAGGCTCGACTCGATAATGCGAAAGATCGCGCTGCTCAAACACGTCATCGAACAACGCAGTCCGTCAACTCGTTTGGTCCTGATGATGGTCGTCATCACCCAATTAGGCGGCGACGAAAACGCGATGCTCAGCAATAATATTCGAACCAAACGCTTTAAGACAACTCCGGTTGATATAGAGATTCGCATGCTCGATTTTGAGACGCTGCAATCGGTCTTCATAAAGGAATAGTTATGAAAATGTTGGAAAACAAAGTTGGAATGATCTTCGGCGTCGCAAACAAACGCTCGATCGCATGGGCATGCGCCGCCGCCTGTGCCGAACACGGAGCCCGACAGGCGTTCACGTTCCAGGGCGAACGGCTGCAGGAGAATGTCGAAAAGCTCGCCGGCGATCTCAACGATTCGCTCGTAATTCCGTGCGACGTCACGAACCAGAGCGAGGTCGACGCCGCTTTCAAAGCTGTCAACGACAAATATGGCCGGCTCGACTACCTCATCCACTCGATCGCGTTCGC
Organism: Blastocatellia bacterium; assembly: GCA_013695495.1. GTDB lineage: Bacteria > Acidobacteriota > Blastocatellia > Pyrinomonadales > Pyrinomonadaceae > OLB17. The sequence goes on from JACDAK010000356.1 coordinate 3,593, forward strand.
ACCACGTGAGGCGCTCGAGGGCGAGTTCGTCACCACCACCCGCGATGCGTTCCGCACTGCTCTCGAGATCAGCGCCTATTCCCTCACACAGGTTTCGCTCGCCGCCGCACCGCTGATGGCAGAAGGCGGTTCGATCGTCACTATGACCTATTACGGCGCCGAAAAGGTCGTACCGAATTACAACGTCATGGGCGTCGCCAAAGCGGCTCTCGAAGCGTCCACCCGCTATCTCGCCGCAGACCTCGGCAAACAGAATATCCGCGTAAACGCGATCAGCGCCGGCCCTCTCAACACCCTCTCTGCCCGCGGCGTCAAAAACATGAGCTCGCTGCTCGGCTACGTCGCCGAAAAATCGCCCCTGAAACGCAACGTCCAGGCCGCCGAAGTCGGCAACACCGCACTCTTCCTCGTCAGCGACCTGGCCTCCGGCATCACCGGCGAAACCATCTACGTAGACTGCGGTTACAACATCATGGGAATATAAAAGCCTAGGAAGTCTGGAAAGTCTAGGAAGTCTTGCAAGTCTCAGAGTCACGTGCTCTGGAAAACGATCAGGAGAATCACGCAGTCTATGGCGACATTTCGGCGGTTCGAAGACATTCAAGCTTGGCAGAAAGCTCGCGTCGTATCGCGTCGAATCTACACCGTCAGCGATAAAGGTGATTTCGGAAAAGATTATGATCTTCGCAGACAGATCAGGCGGTCAGCCCTTTCAATTATAGCGAACATCGCTGAGGGACAAGGTAGACGCAGCGATCGCGAATTCGCAAACTTTCTCAACATGTCGCTCGTATCGCTGGCCGAAACAAAATCGCATCTATACATGGCGCTTGACCTGAATTATTTATCGTAGGACTCTTTTAAGGAGGTATCCGAAGCACTCGATGAGGTCGGACGAATGCTATACTCGCTCATCTCGCACCTTAGAACGACATCTTCCTAGACTTCCTAGACTTCCTAGACTACTTAATTATGGCTGAAACAGACGCAAACTTACCACGAAAACCAAAGGACGCCGGCAAGCCGGGTGAACCGGAGACCATTGCCGAGGCGAAGCAGCTGGAGCCGACCTACTGGAAGCTGACGGATGATGAGGTCCTGCTTCGCTCGCCGGAACCGCAGGACGATTACAAGACCTCCGATTCGTGGCGCGTCTTCCGCATCATGGCAGAGTTCGTCGACGGCTTTGACACGCTCGCCACCATCACACGCGGCGTGTCCGTCTTCGGTTCCGCTCGCACACGCGAGACCGACGAGATGTACATCGCGGCACGTGAAACCGCACGCCTTTTGGCAGAGGTTGGATTTGAGATAATCACCGGCGGCGGCCCCGGCATTATGGAAGCGGCAAATCGAGGGGCGTTTGAGGCAGGCGGCGTTTCGGTCGGCTGCAATATCGAACTGCCTTTCGAACAGTCCGGCAACCCTTATCAAAACAAAACGGTCTCGTTCAAATACTTCTTCGTCCGCAAGACGATGTTCATCAAGTTCAGCAACGCCTATCTGATCTTCCCGGGCGGTTACGGCACGATGGACGAACTTTTCGAGGCCCTAACGCTCATTCAAACGCGTAAGATCCGCAACTTCCCCGTCGTCCTTTTCGGTTCGCAATACTGGCAGGGCATGCTGCAATGACTCGCCGCAAAGTTGCGATGACTCGCCGCAGAGTTGCGGAGGGGCTTGCTAATTGATCAGAGTGTAGGAGCGAAC
>JACDAK010000011.1 GCA_013695495.1 Blastocatellia bacterium
CATCTCGGTTGGTGGGAGCGCCGCCGGGGTATGTCGGCTACGAGGAGGGCGGCCAGCTGACCGAGGCGGTCCGGCGCCGGCCGTACCAGGTGGTGCTCTTCGACGAGATCGAGAAGGCGCACCCCGATGTCTTCAACGTCCTGCTTCAGCTGCTCGACGACGGCCGCCTTACCGACAGCAAAGGCCGGGTCGTCGATTTCAAAAACACCGTACTTATAATGACGTCGAACCTTGGCTCTCGCGAGATCCAGGCCGCGACCGAAAATCCGCTCGCCGACCGCGACATCAAGAAAGATGTGCTCCAGGTGCTCCGCGACCATTTCAAACCGGAGTTCCTCAATCGCGTCGACGATATCGTCGTGTTCACACAACTTTCGCGTGAACAGATCGCGACCATCATCGATGTCCAGCTCGAGCGGCTGCGAAAGAACCTCGCTGAACGCGACATCACCATCGAGCTCGACGACACCGCTCGCGAACTCCTCGTCGAACAAGGCTACGACCCGGTCTATGGTGCACGCCCGTTAAAACGCGCGATCCAGACCCTGATCCAAAACCCGCTCGCCGTAAAACTGCTCAACGGCGAGATCGGTTCAGGTCAGACCGTCAAGGTGACCTCCGAAGCCGGCGAGATGAAATTCGCGTCCTCCGACAGCGTCCAAAACGCCGCGACCGGCACCGGAACAACCTAATGATCGGGGCAGATCACATTTCCGCCCTCAATTCTTTTCTTATCCGTCGCGAAGGCTTAGAATTTGATTGATGTTCAAAAAGAAAAAGATGAGCGATATTGACCCGATCACCGAAGATCATCAGGAAGGCGAAGACTTGAAGATACCCGTTAACGATAAACGCCGATTCAACGACCAAGGCGAACGCGTCGCGGCCGAAGCCGACGGCGCCGCCGCCGAGCGCAAACCCGAACCTAAAGAGCCCGTCATCTCACCGAAAGAGATCGAGCTCGAAACGCGCCTAAAAGCCGAGACCGAACGCCGCGAAGCCGCGGAATCAAAACTCGTCGGCGTTCAGGCAAAATACGAAGAAGCCAAAGCAAATCTCGAAAAAGAAACGTCCGAAATGCGCGCCCGGCTAATGAAAACGCTCGAAGACCGCGCAAGCCAGAACAAGTTCAACTTCCTGCAAACGCTTCTTCCCGTGCTCGACAACCTTAATCTCGCCGTTAACGCCAGCGAACATGACGCGTCGGTCGAAAATCTCCGCACCGGCGTCATCGGCGTCACGCGCTCATTCGAACACGCATTAACCCAGGTCGGCGTCGAGCCCGTCCCCTCCATCGGCACCCAATTCGACCCCGAACTCCACGAAGCCGTCGACATGGTCCCCGTCGAAGACGAATCCCAAGACGGCAAAGTAACCGCCGAATACCAACGCGGCTACAAATTCGGCGACCGCCTCCTCCGCCCAGCCCGAGTCCAAGTAGGCAAAGCCGCATAGTATCCCCCTTTCGCGTTCCGACACATCTGTATCCCCCGTCATTAATTAGTAATTATTTAATTAATCGCGAGGGGCCTTTCTTTTAGGGCTTTTCGAATCACCGGTTATCCCTTACACTTACAAGAAATCCTCGGAGCCCTAAACAATATGAGATCTCTTCGCATCTGCTTTCTGCTGACGATTCTTTCCATAACCGCGGCCGCTCAGATTCCCGCGCCCGACGCTGTTCTCGGCTTCACGCCGGGTGATGACCGCAAGCTCGCGAGTTGGGCTCAAGTTTTGGAATACTTCCAAAAACTCAGTTCCGCCTCGGACCGCATGACCTTTCACGAGATCGGCAAGACCACTATGGGCGCCCCGTTCGTTTACGTCACCATAAGCTCGCCCGCCAATCTCAAGAACCTCGACAGATACAAAGAGATCAACAAAAAGCTTGCCGACCCACGAAAGATCAAATCGAACGACGCCGAAGCAAAACGCCTCATCGCCCAAGGCAAAACCATAGTACTTAACACGTTCGGCATACACTCGACAGAGGTCGGCAGTTATCTGTCGTCGATGCTCATCGCTCACAAATTAGCGACGGCCACCGACGCCGAAACCCGAAAGATCCTCGACAACACCATCATCCTCATCGTTCCGAGCCTTAACCCGGACGGCGTGGATATCGTCAAAAACTGGTACGACAAAACGCTCGGCACGCCGTACGAAGGCACCACGCCCCCCGAGCTTTATCACAAATACGTCGGCCACGATAACAACCGCGACTGGTACGCATTCACCCAGGTCGAGACCCAGCTCACCGTCGACCATCTGCACAACGAATGGCACCCGCAGATCGTGCTCGACATTCATCAACAGGGCACCCACGGCGCACGCCAATTCATTCCGCCCTACATGGACCCGGTCGAGCCTAACGTCCCCAAACAGATCGTCGAAGGCTACACCGAACTAGGCCTGTACATCGCCGACGATATGCGAAAGAAAGGCTTTGAGGGCCTGACGACCGGCACGACTTACGATGCCTGGACGCCCGCTCGCGCATATTCGCATTACCACGGCGGCGTGCGCATCTTGAGCGAGACCGCCTCCGCACGCCTCGCCTCGCCCATCACGGTCAAGGCCGAAGAGCTCCGCGGTGGCCGCGGCGTCAACCCCCACAAAGACGACGCCAACAACGGCCCCGCCTGGAAAGGCGGCGAATGGCGCCTCCGCGACATCACCAACTACATGACCGCCACCGCCTTCAGCCTCCTAACCCACGCTGCGAATAATCGCGAGAAGTGGCTGTCGAGGTTTTATGAGGTGGGGAAAGAGGCTGTGAGGCCGAGAATCTCTCCGGGCGAACTGTACGGATATCGATTAAAAATAGATGACAACTTTCCCGAGTTGTTGCGAATCCTCAACCGAGGCGGAGTACAGTACGGCTACCCCAAAGACGACAAAGCGACAAAGATTAATGCTGACAGTTATCGAACAACAACTTATCCGTCGGAATCAATAATTGTTCCGATGGAACAGCCAAATGGTGCGTTCGCAAAGGCCCTCTTAGAGCGTCAAGTCTATCCTGATTTGAAGGATATCAGTGGGAACCCAATATCCCCCTATGATGTAACTGCTCATACCCTTCCACTTTTGATGAATATTCAGGTTGAGGAAATCAAGGCTCCTTTCAAAACCCAATGGATCAGTAAAGTCCTGATCAATAGTGCCGCATCCCATTGTGGAAGCGGGGAAAACAAAATTGGGATCTACAAATCCGATAATCCTTCGATGGACGAAGGCTGGACTCGGTGGGTTGTTGAAAACGAACCTTGTAGGAAGAGCGAAGAAGTCAGCAACAACGAAATCAGGACAAATAGACTTAACCAAGAACAACCCCCTAAGGACTCTAGAGGTCAACCTCAAATGGATCTGCCGTACAAATCAATCATCTTCCCCGACCAACCCGCTAACCAGATCCTCGACGGCTATGCGAAAGGCTCGATGCCGGATGAATACACGGGCGGCGTCGGCAAGCAAGGCGTTGAGAATCTGCGAAAGTTTGTCGAAGCCGGCGGAACGCTCGTCTTTCTAAACCGCTCGTCGGAGTTCGCGATAGAGCATTTCGACCTGCCCATCCGCGACGTCACCAAAGGCATCGCCCGCAAGGATTTCTACATCCCCGGCTCGATCCTCCGCACCGAACTCGACATCAATCACCCGATCGCCAAAGGAATGCCGCTGCAGTCGATCGCCTGGTTTGAGAACTCGCCGGCGTTCGAACTGTCAGAACCGCCTCCGTCAGGGAGCGGCCAGTCTGCCGCAACGAACGGGCCGCCCGCTAACGCAGGCGGTTCCGACAAGATGTCCGTCCGCGTCATCGCCCGTTACCCGTCGGACCCGAAGCAAATATTGCTATCAGGCTGGGCCCTCGGTGCCGAAAAGATCGCCGGCAAGGCCGCGCTCGTCGAGGTAAAGGTCGGCAAAGGCAAGATCGTCTTGTTCGGTTTCCGCCCCCAATACCGCGGCCAAAGCCTCGCAACATTTCCGCTGCTAT
>JACDAK010000016.1 GCA_013695495.1 Blastocatellia bacterium
GTCTTTGATCTTGGTTTAATTGGCAGACCGTCGGCGGTAAACTTGCCGACTTGTTGATGGCCGTAGCCGATAGTGATCGTTTCGTTAAGGTGTTGGTAGACGATGACTCGTGAGCCTTCGAGCGAGCCGCGCCAGGATTGTTTATCTATTTGCAGGGTCATATTTTTGAATTTGACGGTGTTGTCACGATTAACGGTCCGCTCGGTCTGGACAGAGACGGTCGAGGTCCACTCTCATGCACGGAACGAACGCCGTTTCGTGTTCTTGTGCTTTGACGCTTCTGGACATACCTGGCGCATGTGGATCAGTATCACTACATGGCTAAGCGATGGCCGGCCGTGAAGGAGGGAACGGCTTCCAATCAGAGTTCGTACGTCCTCGCCCACTGGTTTATTTCAACTCCATCGCAGACGAACCTCCTTCGCCATGGGCTTGCGAGCCTTTGGTGGGCGGCGCATTTGTCCTACGACACGTAAAAGCAAGCACGATGCTTGCGGCTCCAGTCGGATACCCGGGTGCTACCGATCGCGGTCTTTACGCACCGCCGGTAGCTAGTATTTTTGGCCGAACCGTTATATATTTCAGCGGGTGTTGCATGAATTTCTAACAGCTAACCGGGTCGAGCTTATTGCACGCTGCAAAGCGAAAGTGGCGGATCGGGCGTCGGCCGGCATATCGTCGGAAAAACTGGAATTCGGCATCTCGATTTTTCTTGATCAACTGATAAAAACCCTCGAGGTCGAACAGACAAATGCACCCCTGAAAAGCCGCAGCGTTTCAGGGCCAGCGGGTGGCGGCAACCTCGCCCATTCGGAAGTAGGCGAGACGGCGGGGCAGCACGGGCGGGAACTTTTGAGGAACGGGTACACGATCGACCAGGTCGTTCACGACTATGGCGACCTGTGCCAGGCAATAACGGACCTTGCGTTCGAAAACAACTTTGAGTTACGCATCGAAGAATTTCGCACGCTCAACCGCTCTTTGGACAACGGAATTGCCGAAGCCGTCACCGAGTTTGCGTATCTACGAGACTTCGCAACGGCACGCAAGGCAGAGTTCGCGCTGAACGAACGGCTAGGAGAGTTCGCCCACGAAATGCGAAATATGCTGAATTCGGCGATGATGGCCGTTGCGGCAATAAGGGCGGGCGCGGTCGGGCCCGGCGGGGCAACCGCTATGGTCCTCGATCGCAGCTTGGTCGGCTTGAAGAATCTCGTCGACCGCTCACTTTCCGAGGTCCGCGTTACGGCAGGAATGCCGATCACTCATGAACTGTTTTCGCTTTCGGATTTTGTCGCGGAAGTTCGAATGTCCGCACAACTCGCAGCGGACCTTAAAGGATGCTCTCTCACAATAACGTTCGTCGAGCCTCTTCTGGCGGTCTACGGCGACCGCGATCTGATATTGGGGGCCGTCGGCAACGTGCTGCAAAACGCATTTAAATTCACCGAGAAAAATTCCGAGGTCACGATGACCTGCTATGGAGCGGCCGACCGGATCATTATCGAGGTGGGCGACCACTGCGGCGGGCTGCCTGAAGGTGACGCCGAGAAGATGTTTCTGCCTTTCACGCAGGCGGGCGAAGATCGATCCGGCCTCGGACTCGGCCTTTCGATCTCCCGGCGAAGTATTGAGGCGAACAATGGAACTCTCAGGGTCCGCAATCGGCCCGGTTCGGGTTGTGTCTTCACCATCGACCTCCCCCGCCACGCAATGCCCCTTGCACCTTGAGGTTTCGACCACTCCATCAATATGCACTGGCTTGCCGCCGAAAGAGCGTTCCGGAAAACGGAACGCCTCGCCGATCTCTCGACGAGGCTTTTGATGTTTGTTGCCCTTCCTTACGTCCGGGCTCCGGACACTACCGACATGATACAAGCTATAAGCTTGCCCTCCAGTCGTAATTATTCAGCGATCGACATGTCCTTTTCGACTTTCTTCTCGCGTTTGAGCCCACCGATCTGAACCATGGGTTCTGCCTTGATCTGGTTTTTGTCGAGCACCATCTGGTTATAAAGCTTACGCATCATCTGCATTTCTTCAGCAGCGGTCTTGGGACCATCCATTTCCGGCTTGTTGGGCCGTGCAAGATCGACCTGGTTGAGGTTTAGGTTGTGCGACGCGTCGCCGAGCTCTACTTCTTTACCGCGAGCAAACACTTCGTGCCGGCCGTGGTCCTTATACCACTGAGCAACCGTCGCATTCTGATGCATATGCTCAATAATGTTACGCCAGCCGATCCCCGTGTTATATGCACAGAAGCTGATCTCACCTTCCTGCGTACCATAAGGGATGATACACATCTCGGTACGGCGGAAATCGTAGTTGAAAAGATCCTGGAACCACATTCCCGCAATGAACAAAAAGTTCCAAGGGTCCTGCCGCCTTTTCTCAATATCCTCAACCGTCCTGTCCGGCCCGACCTTTCCATAATCCTTGCCCGACAAACCAAACGATTTATCAAACTTCTTCAAAATGCCGCCCAGCGTCAGCGAATTAGGTGCACCGTAAGGATTGTAGTTCTTAAGCAGTGCAAGCCCCATCATTATATTAGAGAACCACTTGCCTCGGTTCGTATCGGTAATATGCTGCATGTCCGTAACCAGCCCCTGAATATTCAGGAACTGCGGAACCGGAGCCATCTCCTTCGTTTCCTTATTGACCATTACAGCCGTACCCACGCCGCAGTTCGGGTGGCACCCGCACGAAACCTGGCCCCACTCGGCCTCCGGCCCATGCACCACATCCGCAAAATCCGCAAATGCTCCCATCAGCGACAGCGGGAACCAATCCCTCGTCGGCTCCGTGATGCCAACCTGCTTCTGCACGTCTATCGCCAAATGCGACAGCGTATAACGCTGCTGCAGCCGCCTCTGCTCTGTGATCAGCTCATCCCGCCCCGTGAACGATACCGGCTGAAACGCAATGAACGAGATCTTCTTCGGATTTTCCAACGCAAACCTAATGATCGACCCAACTTGGTCATTATTTATATTGTTGACCAGTGTCGTTACCAAAATAATATCAACACCCGCCTCATGCAGATTGTTTATCGCCCGCAGCTTCACATCAAACAAATTCCCGATCTGCCTATGCGAGTTCGCATCGTTCCCAATTCCGTCAAACTGCAAATAAACAAACCGCAAACCAGCCTCAGCCGCCTCACGACAAAATTCTTTTGACTTCGCAAACTCGATCCCGTTCGTCGCCGCCTGCACCGAGTTATACCCAACCTTCCGAGCATACCGCACCGCATCCAAAAAGTGCGGCGAAAGCGTAGGCTCTCCACCCGAATACTGCACCGACATCTGCCGCCGCGGCTTGATCTGAATCGCGTTGTCCAAGATCTCCTGAACGTCCTCCATCGAAAGCTCATGAACGAACCCAACCTGATTCGCATCCATGAAGCAAGGGTCGCACATCATGTTGCAGCGGTTCGTAAGGTCAACGGTCAAAACCGCACCGCGGCCATATTTAATGGTCGACGTCCCGTGGTTGTGGAGCTTTTCATCATTGTGCGACGCCATGTCCCGCCCTGGGAAGAGCGATTCGATATGCTGGAGGAACTTAGCGTCGATCGCCATCATGTCCTCGAAATGGCCGTGCTTGGGACAATCTTTAATCATCCAAACTTCGCCATCGCGTTCGATGATCTGCGCTTTGATTTCACCGACCTGTTCATTTACAAGCGTTGCAACGTCACGCGACCCTGAGAGGATCTCTTCGCGTGCCTCGATAACGCAGTTGGGGCAGAGCGAATCAGTCTGCCGCGGAAATCCAAGCGTCGGCTTGGATTTCTGCCACGATTTGAGGATCGGCTTGTCGGCCCACTTCGGGGTGAACGATGCGTTCGGCTTAAATTGATTGACAGACCTCACCGCGTTAAATACGCCGCCGGCTACATACGTCAGTCCTTTTTCAAAGTGTTTAATAGGTCTCATTGTTAAGTTGCTCCAAAGATATTCTGATTGCTTCGTGTTGCGGAGAGCGCAGACTTGTCTACTTTCTTAAGAGGCAAGGCGTGTGCCAGCATTTTCGCTGAGCTGTAAATCGTTTGCTTAGACTGTTTCGGGTTTCAGGAGGTGACTTCGCCGAAAAGACAGCTGTGTCAAAGTGGCCAGCTCACCTGCAGTCGGCGGAGAATGGGTCTATTTGATACAAAACTCGGGTAAAATTACTCTCCTGTTTAAGGTGTTTAAGGATAGTTGGATTCTGGTGTGATAACTCCCGCTTGGCCCGGAAGACGTTATGCAAATTAATGGGTTTCGCGATGAGTAATGGGCACCTCGCGCGCGGCTGATTCGGTCAGAACGAATGATTCTTAAGCGCGTTAATAAGCACACACCTTAAGGCACCGCCGGTAACTTATTGCGAACACATCACTTATATTTATTAAAAAAGCGCTTTACATTAAGTGTGGACTTATGCTAAAGTTCTTAACACTTCAAGGGCAGTTGGGAAACAAGCGACGAGCACACGGGATAAACCTTCAATGGGCCGGGCCATCCGGCGTTCAGAGACAATGGGAATTCGCTTCGGCACATCGGGCTGGCGGGCCATAATCGCTGAAGATTTCACCTTTGATAACGTCAGGCTCGTAACCAACGCGATCTGCAGTTATTTGAAAACTGAGGACCAGAGCGGCGGCAAGCTGATCATCGGTCACGATTCTCGGTTCATGGGAGAAACGTTCGCATCGGTGGCGGCAGAAATTGCGTCGCGGAAAGGGTATGAGGTGCTTAAGTGCACGGGGCCGACACCGACGCCGACAATTTCGCATGCGGTGAGAAGGCTGGGGGCACGCGGAGCGTTGAACTTTACGGCGTCGCACAATCCGCCGGAGTATCAGGGTATAAAGTTTTCGACGGCGGACGGAGCTCCCGCTCTTCCCGCAATCACGAAAGCGATAGAAGCGGGGATCGAGGGCCGAACTCAGGCCGAAGATGCGGTCGGCGGCAGTGTAGAGGATCATGATCCTGCACCAGACTATTTGGCGGACCTTGAAAGCAAGATCAGATTTGATGTGATAACGGCGGCAGGCGGGCGATATGCATACGACGCACTTTGGGGAACGGGACGCGGCTATCTTGACAATATATTAAGGAAGCACGGGCTCGAGGTAGAGACGATCCATGATTGGCGGGACGTCACCTTTGGCGGGCGATCACCTGAACCGGCAGAAGATCATATGGATGAGCTGAGGGCAGCGGTCGCAGATAATAAGCTTACTTTAGGGCTTTCGACCGACGGTGACGGAGACAGATTCGGGGTCATCGATAGCAACGGTGCATTCATAGCAGCAAACGAGATGATCGCACTTTTGACAGATTATTTGGCGGAGAGCCGCGAATGGAAGCTAGGTGTTGCAAGAAGCGTAGCCACATCACACCTGGTCGATCGGGTGGCAGAGAACAGAGGGTTGACGATATTTGAAACGCCGGTCGGTTTTAAGTTCATCGGAGAGATGATAAACCGCGACGAGATCATTCTCGGAGGAGAGGAGTCTGCAGGGCTTTCGATCCGCGGGCACTACCCTGAAAAAGACGGAATCTTGGCGTGTTTGCTTGCCGCGGAGGCCGTTGCGGCACGAGGGGCGAGCCTGGCAGAGCAGCTTGACGAGCTTTACGAAAGAGTCGGACGGCTATACTCAGGCAGGATCGGCGTAAGGCTTACGCCTGGGATATCCGAGGGTCTCGTTGAATTGCTCGGTCGTGAGCCTCGCGAGATCGGCGGGCGAAGAGTTGAAAGGATAGACCGGACGGACGGGGTAAAGTTCTTTTTCAGCGCTGGGGATTGGATGCTGATGAGACCCTCAGGTACGGAACCGCTGGTGAGGATATACGCTGAGAGCGAGAGCGAGAGTGTTTTGGAAGAACTGCTGACGTCGGGCGAAAGATATCTGCTGGGTTAGAAGAGATGAATGCGACAGCCAAAAAGAAGACGAAAGAGAGGGCAATTCCCCGCTGGGCTCACTATGTGGCTGCGATCTCACTGGCGATAATGATCGCATTAACAATAAATTACCGCGCCTTTAGCGAGTTGAGGACCGAAGACACGCAGCATGAAGAGCTGCAGCGACAGATACAGAGACTGACCGACGAGAATCTCGCATTACAGGAAGAGATTCATTATTTGAAAACAGATCCTAAAATGATCGAGCGTGAGGTGAAGAAATTCGGCCTCAAGCCTCGAGAGGAGCAATTTTCCACCCAGCCAAATAAATAGATTGAGCGGAAACGTCTATTTACGCGGCATTAACCACCAATAAAAACTGCCTTTTGCCTATCACTTCCGCACTTCCTTCAGGAACTGCCTTCCGAAAATTAGAGGCCTGTGTACCCGAAATACACAGGCCTCACTTCCGTTTGGGGGAGTGTATGAGTGCGAGTGGCGGGTGATATAGGACCAGAGAGTTGGAAGCGACGAACTCGGTCGGCTTGCAATATTGGTCAAAACGGGGTTTAATGTTTGTTTGCCCATTGCGGGCAGCGGGCAGGCTTGCCTGGCACAATTCAGCCGAAAGGGGGTGAGAAGATAATGGCTTATATATCAGTGAATAACAATGAATCGATAGAGAACGCATTGCGTCGGTTCAAGCGTAAGGTGATCAGTGAAGAGATCATCAAAGACCTCAAAAAGCATTCACACTTCATTCCCCCCGGACAGAAAGCGAAGCTAAAATCTGTGAACGCGCGTAAGCGCAACCGCAGGCGTTTCCGCCAGCAGCGGCCGATGGGCGGCGGCGGAATGGGCAGACCGGGCGGTGGTGGTGGTGGATTTAACCGCTAGTTCGGACTTACGAAGCGTATAAATGGTGAGGAGTGAAATTGCTTCTCACCATTTTTGTTTCGGCCATCTTTAGACACGATTAACCGGTGAAACCGCGTGAAGCGTGCTGGATAGAATATCTTGGCGCCCTGGTTTGAAGTATGTTCGCGAGCAATTATAATCATCAATTTGGGGCCGAGGGCGGCTGTTGCAGACGACATTTTTAAATGGCCACAGTATTACCAAAGATCCTTATAACGAACGATGACGGTATTCATTCGGAGGGTATCGCGGCTCTCGAACAGGCTCTAAAAGAGCTGGGTGATGTCTATGTCGTGGCTCCGGAATCCGAGATGAGCGGCGCTTCGCACAGCCTCACGCTTGCGCGGCCGTTGAGGATCAGGCAGGTCGACGAACGCCACTGGACGGTGGATGGAACGCCGACCGATTGTGTCACTTTGGCTCTCAACCAAATACTCGCACCCGACATAAGGCCTGATATATGCGCTTCGGGTATCAATCATGGT
>JACDAK010000021.1 GCA_013695495.1 Blastocatellia bacterium
GACATCGGGTTCTGGCATAGAAAAATCGGGGCATCGTAAGTCACTCTATAGTGCGATGACAGGAGAACAGTCATTGAAGGATGTAGTGGTCCCCACTGCAATTGAAACGCTGTGGGTGGTTCCTGCGGATAAGAATCTTGCGGGAATCGAAATCGAGTTTGCTGAGGATAAGAGTCGGGCCTTCATTCTTAAGCGTTTGGTGGAGCCCATACGCGAGTACTTTCATTTTCTCATCATCGACTGCCCTCCTTCGCTCGGAATCTTGACGATAAACGGGTTGACCGCCGCAGACTCCTTATTAATCCCAATACAATGCGAATATTTCGCGCTCGAAGGCGTGGCAGAGCTGTTTGAGACACTGGCGAGACTGAAGCGGGAGCTAAATCCGAACTTGAAGGTCGAAGGACTACTACTAACGATGTATGATGAAAGGACCAACTTGTCGAGCGCGGTAGCAAAGGACTTGCGAGATTTTTACGGTCCGAAGGTTCTAAAATCTGTTATACCGAGAAACGTAAGGCTTGCGGAGGCACCGAGTTACGGGGAGCCAATTCTTTTGTATGATCCGAAGTCGCGAGGCGCGGCTAGTTATTTAAGTTTGGCGAAGGAGATCATGGCGAATGGTTAGAAAGCCTCTTGGACGAGGATTGAGTGCTTTGCTCGGCGATAAGGATTTCGACCGGGCTGACGCGGTAACGACAGAGATCGACATCGATCTCATCGAACCGAACCCAGACCAACCACGTACGCGATTCGGAGAGAAGGCGTTGGAAGAGCTTGCTCAGTCAATCTCCGTGAACGGCATTGTGCAACCTATTCTGGTGCGAAAATTTGGATCTCGCTACCAGATCGTGGCCGGTGAGCGACGGTGGCGTGCTGCGCAAAAGAGTGGTTTGAGGAAAGTTCCGGTAGCGATTCGGGAAGTCGAGGATGAAAAGCTTCTTGAACTAGCGTTGATCGAGAATATTCAGCGACAGGAGCTGAATGCGATTGAAGAAGCTCGCGCGTACCGGAAACTTGTTGATAACATTGGACTTACGCAAGATCAGGTTGCCGAGCGGGTCGGTAAAGAGCGGTCTCTGGTGGCGACATCGCTTCGCCTGCTGAAACTTCCGGACGACATTCAAGTGTTGATCGAAGAGCGAAAACTGTCGGCGGGGCACGGACGAGCACTATTAATGGTTGATGACCCGGGCGAGCAACGGCGTGTGGCGCGTGAGATCATCGACGGATCTATGTCGGTTCGCGAGGCGGAACGAACGGTTAAGAAGGCGATCGCAGCAAAAAAAGGGAAGGAAAAGGATACGGCAAGTCTGCCGAAGGATCCGAATGTGAAAACAGCGGAGACGCGGCTTATGCGGAAGTTGGGTACGAATGTCAAGATCGTACCGAAAGCTTCGGGACCGGGCGGAAGGATCGAACTGGAATATTACAGTTCATCGGACCTCGACCGGCTTTATCAACTGCTAATGAAAGAATAGGAGGTTCGATGTCCTTACGTCTGACGGAGATGGTTTCTTGCGCCGGTTGAGTGGCTAAACTCGCGCCAAGCGACCTTGCTCAAGTTTTGAGCAAGCTTCCGGTTCAATCGAGAGAGAACGTGATCGTCGGGTATGAGAATTCGGACGATGCGGGAGTCTTTCGCCTTTCGGATGAGGTTGCGTTGGTTCAAACGGTGGATTTTTTCACACCCGTTGCTGACGACCCGGAGGTCTATGGCCGAGTGGCGGCAATCAATTCGCTCAATGATATCTACGCAATGGGAGGGAAGCCGCTAACCGCTCTGTCGATTGTTTGTTATCCGCAGAAAGGCGATTGGGATGTTCTGGGCGAGATACTACGGGGCGGGCAACTAGCGATGAACGAGGCTGGTGTTGTGGTCCTCGGCGGCCATTCGGTTGATGACGCGGAAATGAAGTTCGGTTTTTCGGTGACGGGAACGATCCATCCGGAGAAAGTCATCACTAACGCCGGAGCTAAGCCAGGCGATGTCTTGCTCCTGACTAAACCCATCGGCACCGGCGCGATCAATACCGCGGTTAAGATGGGGGTTGTCGGCAAAGCGGCGATGGACGCGTGCATCCAAGCAATGACGACCTCTGCTGAGAAAGCTTCGGGGGCCATGGTGCGTGCCGGTGCGAACGCGTGCACGGACGTGACGGGCTTTGGATTGTTGGGACATGCGTATGAGATGGCGAAGGCGAGTTTGGTCACGTTAAATGTTGACAGCACTAAGGTTGCGTTGCTGCCGGATGTCCTTGAATTGATCGCAGAAGGGATGCTTACACGCGGAGATAAGAACAATCGCGATTACGTGGGTGATACAATCGCGTTCAGCAGTGGCATTTCAAAAGAGATGCAGAGTGCTCTCTACGACCCGCAGACCGCGGGCGGATTGCTTATCAGTTTACCCAAGGATTCGGCGGGTCAAATGATAAATGAGGCTCCCGATACGGTAGTCATCGGCGAGGTTGCCGCCTTCGACGGCAAGTTGATCAACGTGAGTTAACACAGATGCTTTTTATCTTTCAGTCTATCGGCACTCAGGAGCTTATCCTTATCGGAATCGTGGCTCTTATCTTTCTGGGGCCCCGAAAGCTGCCGGAATATGCCCGCAAGATAGGAAAGGTGATGGCAGACCTTCGCAGCACGACTAGTGAGTTTCGATCGACTTGGGAACGAGAGGTCAACTTTGAAGAAGAGGCGAAGGCATTGAGATTGGACTCCGACGATGATGAACCGGAGCGCAAAGTCAAAGGGGATGCCGGCCACGCTCCTGAGGTGAAACAGATCGACGCAACGGAATTCGAGAATCGGATAAGCCGCGGAGCAAGCGAATCGGCGGAGGAAGGCGGAGATAGAACTGCTGAGGTGATCGACGACAAGCGTAGCTGGCTTTGACGCTAAAGATGAAGCAAATTGAGACCAGCGAAGACAGTGGCCCGGGAGCGGAGATGACGTTTCTCGATCATCTCGATGAGCTTCGAAAGCGGCTCATCCGCTCCGTGATCATTGTGGTGATTGCCTTCATCGGCTGCTGGTTTGTTTCCGACAAGATCTACGATTTTCTAAGCGTGCCAATCCGCAGAGCGATCTCAGAGGCAGAACGGCGCGAGATTCCGATCGAGGGACGCACGGGGAACGAGAAGATACTCCCGCTCTCGACGCTGCAGGCCGGAGATACTGGAAGGTACGTTTTCGACCGGTCGACCACGCTGGGCGGAAGCGTAGTACAGCCCGGGACTTCGGTAATGGCAGTAGTCGCGGCGGATGCGGCGGGGAATCTAGGGTTATTCACAGATGAGCAGATGTATACCGCGGTTGCTGTTATCCCAGCAGGGGTGCGCCTGCCGATCGATCTGCTTCAGGTGCCGGGTGAGTATGCAGCGGGCGACGAGAGGCTGATCGTAACTACGGCGGTGGAACCCTTCACGCTTCACGTAACCGTTTCGCTTTATGCCGCGATAGCAATCTCAATACCGCTGCTGCTGCTGCAGGTCTGGGGATTTATTTCGCCTGCACTGTATAAACACGAACGTTCATATGTAACGCCGTTCGTGCTTCTTTCGTCGATCTCGTTCGTGGCAGGGGCGGCTTTCGCCTATTACATTCTCTTTCCTCCGGCCGTGCGGTACTTGCTGGGCTTGGGCGATGAATTCCGGCTGTTATTGCGCGCCAGCGACTATTTCGACCTTATCACTCTCATCATGCTCGCGATGGGAATCATCTTTCAGATGCCGGCGATCGCCTACGTTTTGGCCCGCATTGGACTGATCTCGGCGGGATTCTTGGTACGGATCTGGAAGATGGCCCTGGTCGTTATCCTTATTGTTGCGGCGGTGGTTTCGCCGACCGGTGACATTCCAAATCTAATGCTCTTTGCTCTTCCGATGGTCGTCCTTTACATAGTTTCTATTGGTATCGCTTGGTTCTTTGGCAAGAAGCGCGAAACCGAACCGCGGACGAACTAGATTTCGACGCCCATACATACAACCTCTGAGGGGCCGTAACGCATCTTGAACTATTAGATTTTAGGGTCTAAAATCATTAAAGCCACAATACGGCAATAGCCTTGCGACACTTTTCGTGTCGGCAGATGGAGTAATCGTTTATGTCAGTTCATAAAGTTGTACGTACCTTCCTTCTTTCGGGAGCCGCCATTTTAATATCGGCACCTGCGATGTTCGGTCAAACCCCGGGTCAGGATCCGACGAATAATCCGCGGAATGTTAAGCCTGAAGAGATGAACCGGGTTTATCGACGCTGGTTGAACGAAGATGTGGCTTACATAATCACCAAAGAAGAGCGCCGCGCTTTTCAGTCGCTAAAGACCGACGATGAGCGCGAGAACTTCATCGAAAATTTCTGGCGCCGACGCGATCCTAATCCCGATACGGAAGAGAACGAATTTCGCGAAGAGTATTATGAACGTATCGCGTATGCGAACGAGAAATTTGCGTCGGGTATTCCCGGATGGAAGACGGACCGCGGCCGTATATATATAGCTTGGGGCAAGCCGGATTCTGTCGAATCGCGGCCGTCAGGAGGTTCTTATGAGCGGCCTATGTACGAAGGCGGCGGAAGTACGTCGACATATCCCTTTGAAGTTTGGTTCTATAGAAATCTGGATGGGGTTGGGAGCGGTGTTGAGATCGAATTTGTGGATCCCACGGGGACGGGCGAATATCGGATCGCGAGAAACGCAAACGAGAAAGACGCGATGCTCTTTATTCCGGGTGCAGGCATGACGGTTGCTGAGCAACTCGGGTTAGAAACCCGTGCCGATCGAATTTCCGGCATAAACTCGCACAATTCGCGTTATGGCCGTCAGCAAGACTCGCCGTTTGAGAGGATGCAACGGATCGCTGATCTTCAGCGTCCGCCACAAGTGCAGTTTAGCGATCTAGCAGGTGTTGCCGGCGGCGATTCGGGTGTGCTTGATAATAATCCGCTTAATTTTGATGTTCGCATCGACTTTTTCCGACAGTCGGATGATCGTGTGATAGTTACTTTCACGGTGCAGACCGATAACAAGGATCTGACGTTTACTGATGAGGGCGGGCTGCCGACGGCTCGGATGAATATCTTCGGACGCGTCACCGCGGTGTCTGGCCGACGCACCGGTGTCTTTGAAGATTCTGTCACGACGAACGCCACTGCACGTGAACTGGCCGAGATGCGCAATCGGAAGTCGGTATATCAGAAAGCGATGGCACTGACGCCGGGTACTTACAAGGTCGACGTGGTGGTTCGCGACGTGGAGACCGGCAACCGGGGCATCATTAACCAAGGCTTTACGGTGCCGCGATACGACGATAAAAAGCTTTCAACATCGTCAATGATCCTTGCGACACGCTTGCGTCCTACTGACGAGGGCGATATCGGCGGCATGTTCGTGATCGGCGGTGCTAAGGTGATCCCGAATCTTGCAAGTACGTTTCAGCGGGGTCAGGATGTAGGCATTTACATGCAGGTCTACAACTCCGGCATAGATCAGACAACGCTTCGTCCGGCGGTCGATGTTGAGTACGTCCTGACGAGGGGCGGCTCCGAATTGCTGAGGCAGTCTGAGGATTGGAGTGGTCTTAGCGATTCTTCGCAGAGGCTTACACTTGCAAGGCTGATCCCGACCACGAGTCTCGATAAGGGCGATTATGAGGTCAAGGTCATTGTCAAAGATAAGGTAAGCACACAGGTGATCGAGAACAAGAGCAAGTTCACTATCATCGACTAGTAGTTAGTTGACCCGAATGATCCGGGGTTAGTTTAATATCTGCCCCGGATCTTTGCGCTATTTGATCCTTTCGACGAACCAGATAGCGGAATGTTTGCCCTCACTCGATGCTATCAAAGCCTCACCGTTGCCGAGGTAGGCGATCCCCTCGCCCTGCGGGCGTTTTCCAACGTCGAATCGAACAGGCTGCGTTTCCCAGATCTCATCAAAATTCAGCGAGGCTGTTGGAAGCGTAAATTCATAGGCGGCGCTGTAATCGACGAGGATGAGCCGCCTTCCGTCAGGAGCGATGTCGCCACCTGTAACGGCACCGTAGGGAACGGACGGAAGTTTTATCTCTGCGATCTCCGTGGCGGTTTGCACGCTACCGCCGTTGAACTCCGGCTTCAGTTTA
The DNA here is from genome assembly GCA_013695495.1 of Blastocatellia bacterium. GTDB lineage: Bacteria > Acidobacteriota > Blastocatellia > Pyrinomonadales > Pyrinomonadaceae > OLB17. Next base: position 6,129 of record JACDAK010000021.1, read on the forward strand.
TATACCTTCGAAGGGCCGCTGACGTGTTTCGTAACGATGTATATGTCGCCGGACGTGGGGTGAACCAACATAGCTTCGGCGTCGTTTGGCCGGTCCGGATAGCGGAACTCAAGGACCTCTGCAGGTGCAGTGCGTTGTGGTTTAAGCTTTGACGATGCGGCTGAATATGAGTCGATCTCGGGTTCAGCCACCCGGTAGATCCGCCCGGTGCGATCAACAAGATCGTTGTTCCCGATGTCGCCTATGTAAATGAAGCAATCTTCGGTGACAGATCGGTGGAACGCGATGTCTTCCCAGTCGATATTTTTTGCGCTCTCTACACGGAACGCGCCGAGATGTTTGCCATTAGGCCCCATCGAATAGATGAACGGGCCTCCGCCGGAATCATTGTGCGTCCAGATCGTATTGGTGCACTGCGACAC
>JACDAK010000028.1 GCA_013695495.1 Blastocatellia bacterium
CCTTTCGATGTGGTCATATCAAAGAATGCGTTCAGATCCAAGCTTGAACGGTTATCAAGCACCCGTTCAATGCCCAACTCGAAGCGGCTGCCGGTGTTCATCAGCGGCTTGCCTTCTTCTACTACAAAATCAGTAACCGACACCGGTTCACGAAACGCTACTTGAGCGTCCTCAAGCTCGATCGCCCTCGCCCAGGTGCGCTCTTCGGTCTGCGAGGTATAAGCTGTGCGGAACCGCGTGCGGGCATCGAGATCGTACTGGAATCCCAGCCTTGGCGTTATCGAGAAAGCGTCACCCGCGCCGACGAACTGCGAATAATCAACACCGTAAACAAAAACTATACCTTCGCGAACCCGCCACTCATCAAGCACCTGCAGCGAAATTTGTCCGAGGCTCCGGCTCTCTTTGTCAATATTCACGTTACCGTAACCCGAAACAGAAGCATTGACGCGAACCTGATGATTTTCGACCGGCCGGAACTTGAGCTGCGATTCCAATCGACTCGGTGCATTGGCGCCAACCCCGGTCTGACCAGCGACTACGACCTCGGCATTTCGGCCTAGCGGAATGAGTGTCGCGATATTGATACCGACGTAATTTCCCGCTTCCGAACCTACAAAATATGTCGAAGCGACCGACTGTGTCTGGCGACCGTCGCGTTCGCGTTCATCGACTGGGACGTATTCTTCAGCAGCTTCTATCAGGTCGCCTTCCGAATTCTGATAGATCGACCGGCTAATGCCAGCTGACCTGATCATCCATTTTGGATTGCTGCGGTCAATTCGTCGCTCCGGCAACGTGTTGCCGCTTCCGGCGCGTTCGAGCTTGAAACCGTAATTCAGTTCGCTCGAGCGTCCGACCTCAACCTCAGGCATCGATACAGGATTAAAACCTTGTGCGACCGCAAAGACCGAATACTTGCCCGGAATAACTCGCAGTATAAAACTACCATCGGCAGCCGAACGTACCTGCCGCAAAGCCTTGCTGCTTCCCGTGCGGAAAAGTGCAACCGTTGCATCAACGATCGGTTTGCCTGCATGGTCCCTGACAACACCCTTGATTATGCCCAGCCCCGACGTCTGCCCGGCTCCGGTCTCAGCCGTCTCATTTGACTCGGTCATCGCCACTACCGGCAGCGCGCCAAGTGACATGGTTCCCAACAATGAAGTGGTAACCATCAGAGACATCAATTTACTATTTTGAAAAAACGCCATTTGGACCGATCACTAAGCAATGCCGCCAAGATTAAAGATATTGCGACACCTAGTCATTTTCTAGGCAAAAGTGAAATGTGTCAAGCAGGAGAGCCAAGTGTTCTTGAGCTGTAGGATGCCTCAAGCTTGACAAAGTTTGCCCTTCGGCTAGAATTAAACAGTTGCTTTGGGCATCCATGCGGAGACGTGGCTGAGTGGCTGAAAGCGGCGGTTTGCTAAATCGTTGTACCCTAACCCGGTACCACAGGTTCGAATCCTGTCGTCTCCGCCATCACTTTCTAAGCCGTCGAACAATTCGTTCGGCGGCTTTTTCTCGTCCTGGGAACGGAATCACAAGCTCTCTAACAACCTTGACAGTTCCCCCGGAAGCTCCGACTCAAAACCCACCTTTTCCCCCGTCTTCGGATGCACAAACGCGATCTTCTCCGCATGGAGAAAAAACCGGTTCATCGAACTAACCGCGTTTCTAACATTAATGTCTGCGATCGTGTTATCCCGCCCCTCGTTATATGTCGCATCACCCACTACCGGGTGATTGATCGAAGCGAGGTGGACGCGGATCTGGTGCGTGCGGCCGGTCTTTATCTCCACCTCGACCAGCGTAAATTTCTCAAACCGGTGCCGGAGCTTCCACAGCGAGATCGCCTGCCGCCCATTCGCCGCGACGGTCATCTTCGTACGATGCCATCGGTCGCGTGCGATAGGCCGGTCAATGCGGCCCAACGTTTCCCGCAGCGTCCCGTGCACCAGCGCCACGTATTGCTTGTAGACTTGCCGGCTGCGAAACTGCTCGCCCAATGCCTCGTGCGTCTGATCATCCTTCGCTATCACGATGAGCCCCGACGTGTCCTTATCCAGCCGATGCACAATGCCGATGCGGAATGTCTCGACCGACGCGGTCTCCACACCGCGCCGTCCAAAATGCCATGCAATAGCATTCGCCAGCGTCCCCGAACTTATCCCCGCTCCCGGATGCACGACCATCCCCGCCGGCTTGTTTATCACCGCCAGATATTCATCCTCGAAAACCACATCCAGCGGAATATCCTCAGGCTCAAACTCCGCCGCCGGCGCCTCCACCAGGTCAACGTCGATCTCATCTCCCTCGCGCAGCTTATGCGAAGCCTTCACCGGCTTCGAATTCACCAGCACGTCAGCGTCCTCTATCAACCGCTGCAAACGCGAGCGCGACCAGCCCTCGATGTGTTCCGCAAGGAACGCATCGAGCCGCTGTCCGGCCTGGTCCGCCGTTATCGCAAAGTCCAAAGATGGGGTGTCTTCATTCACCGGTGGGTTCTGAAGCAGGAACTCGGGCCCGTCGCAGCCGCATATACATCAACACGCCCGCCGCTGTCGCCACCACCACGCTCACGATCTGCGAGGTCGAAAGCCCGGTAATAGTCGTCAATCCAAACAGATCGCCTCGCGGATCATCGCGAATGAACTCAATAAAAAATCGAAATATCGCGTAAATAAATCCGTACGCGATCAGAACCTGCCCGTCAAACTTCTTCGTTCGATGCAGCCACAACAGCAGCCCAAACACTGCAAACATAGTGAACGATTCGATCAGCTGCGTCGGATGCAAATGCACACCGTTCGCTATCGGCACGCCCGTATATTCGTGCCCCTTTTCCGAAAAATGAACTCCCCACCAAAGATTCGTCGGCTTGCCCCAACAGCACCCCGCCGCAAAACATCCCTGCCTGCCAAATGCCTGACCGAGTGCGAGCGCCGGTGCAAACGCATCCGCAACCTTCCAAAACGATAGCTTTTGAATCCGGATCAGGATCACGACCGTCAAAAAGCCGCCGATCAGCCCGCCGTAATAAACACCACCCGACCGCAAAAAATCCAGCGAAAATACCTGAACGTTATCCTCGACGAGGAACATCAGGACCTTCGACCCCAACAGCCCGCCCAGCAGAGTCCAAAGCCCAAGGTCATAGATTCGCTCACGCGACAGCCCATCCCGCGCACCCAGCCGCGACGCCACGATCAACGCCACAACCATCCCCACCGCTAGCCAAAGCCCATAGCTGGTAACAGGAAAATCTCCTACTCTAAATAATTCCGGATACATAGATTTAGTAGTCAGAAGTCAATAGACAGAATTCAGTAGTTCCGTCCCTACTGACTACTGCCTTCTGACTTCGGACTGCTTTTCTTCGTCATGAACATGTCAATAATGAGCAGCCCCGCCCCGATCACTATCGCCATATCCGCCACATTAAACGTCGGATAATGCCACGACCCAAACTGCACGTCTATAAAATCGACCACAAACCCAAGCCGGACGCGGTCCGTGACATTCCCGGCGATACCCGCCAGCAGCAACGCGAGTGCCCCCAATATCCTATCGTCCGACCGCGGCGTCTTCCAAAAGAAATAAAGCACCAGCACGGCCGCGATCATCGCCACCGCCGAAAGCCCCCAGCGCCCCGCATCGCCATGATCATCCAACATCGAAAACGCAACACCCGTATTCTGCGCATACGCAAAATTCAACAATCCCGAAATTACCGGGATCTCATCCCCGAACCTCAACCGCCTGACCGCCCACGCCTTCGTCGACTGGTCGACCATAAATACCCCGGCCGTTATGACGAGGTATCCAAGCTTCCACAAAATGTCGTTCTTTTTCACCTGTTACTCAGTATACGGAAAGATCGCTTTGGGTGCCTTAAATCGTCGCCACCAGTCTGCATAGCAAACATCCGTGCACCCGATCGCACTCTGCACAATCCGCCAGTTCGCGCCGCTCTTTCTCAGCAGTCCGAACAGATTGTTGTCATAAAGTCTTCTTCGCCTTCAAAGATCGTCCCCCTCAGGCTCGCGCGTTTCCATCCGGCGTCTGCGCGCTTCCGCTGATAAACGCCCACGTCCCCTGCACCTTAAACTCATCGATCACGAACGCTATCTTCTGTTTATACTCCCGCTCCACCGGCACCCGCAACGCGTCCAATGTCGCTTTTCGCTCCGCCGTACCGTGTTTCGGCGTATAAACCGGCTGTGCCGAAATCCCCGCGGCCAACAACGTCATCACCACGAAAATACCGATATACTTCGCTCTCATATCAATACCTCCAATTTGATACGCTAAGCGGCTGCGGCCTGCTCTATCTCGCCCAGCGCGTCAAAACACCTCTCGCAAACCGTCGGGTATCTCTCAAACTCACCGACCCGTGTCGAATAGTTCCAGCACCGCTCGCACTTCTCACCCGACGCCTTTTCGATCTTCACCGAAAACCCTTCGCCTTCATGCACCTCAACCTGCGACACGATGAACAAATACCGGAGGTCGCGATAATAGTCCAGCAAAAACCGCGTCGTCTCGTTGTCGGTCGTCAAGATCACTTTAGCCTCTAACGACGACCCGATCTCCTTCGCCCCACGGGCTTCCTCCAGCGCCTTTAAAACGTCGTCGCGAATCGCGAACAGCCGCTCCCATCGCACCATCAGCTCGCGGTTAACCTCACCCTTAGCCTCCGGAAACTCCGCCAAATGCACCGACGCCACCGCCTGATTCGGCAAATTCTCCCAGGCCTCATCCGAAGTAAATACCAGAATCGGGGCCATCAATCGGCAAAGCGTATCCGCTATCGCATGCAACGCCGTCTGCGCCGAGCGCCGCGCAACCGACCGCGGTGCAAAGATGTAAAGCCGGTCCTTGATGATGTCAAAATACCGCGCAGACAGCGTCACCGTGCAAAAGTTGTAAAGCGCCCCATAAGCCGCCTGAAAGTCGAACGTCTCGTAACCCCGCATCACCTTCGCCGTAAGCTCATCAAGGCTCTCCAGCGCCCAGCGGTCGATCTCGAGCATCTCATCGACCGCCACCGCATCTGCCGCCGGATCAAACCCATCCAAATTTCCAAGCGCATAACGCAGCGTATTCCGGAATTTACGATAAGCATCAACAACCCGCGACAAGATCTCGTCCGAACACCTGACGTCTTCCGTATAATCGACCGCCGCCGCCCACAGCCGCAAAATTTCCGCACCCGATTTGTCGATTATCTCCTGCGGAGCCGTCACATTCCCGACCGACTTACTCTGTTTGCGGCCCTCGCCGTCAACCACCCAGCCATGTGTGATCACCTGCCTATAAGGCGACGCATCATGCGCTGCCAGCCCGCACATCAAGCTCGAATTGAACCATCCGCGATACTGGTCGCCGCCCTCAAGGTAAACATCGGCAGGGAATCGAAGCGTATCGCCTCGCGTCTCCAACACCGCAACACAGCTCGACCCCGAATCGAACCACACATCCAAGATGTCCGTCTCTTTCCTAAAATCGGCACCGCCGCAGCCTGCACACACAAACCCCTCCGGCAGCAACTCGCTCTCCGGCCGTGAGTACCATGCGTCCGCTGTTTCCTCCGCGAATATGTCCGCAACGTGATTAACGATCTTTGGATCAGCCACGGGCGAATCACAACCCTGACAGTAAAAAACAGGTATCGGCACGCCCCACGACCGCTGCCTTGAAACGCACCAGTCCGGCCTGCCCTTGAACATGATCGCCATCCGGCCCTCGCCCCAGCCCGGGTGCCACTTCACCTTTTCGATCTCAGCCAGAGCCTTCCCACGCAGCCCCTCCGCCGAAGCCTCGCCGCCAACCTCGTCCATCGAAATGAACCACTGCGGCGTCGCCCGAAACACAACCGGGTTTTTGCATCGCCAGCAATGCGGATAGCGATGGCGATAGCTTTCCGAATGCAGCAGCATCCCCGTCTCACGCAAAAACTCTACGATCTTCGGGTTTGCATCAAAAATATTCTCGCCGGCCCAGTGCTCCACTTCGCCGATGAACCGCCCAGCGCCGTCCACGGGGTTATAGATCTCAAGCCCGTACTGCTTACCGATATGAAAGTCATCCGCCCCGTGCCCCGGCGCCGTATGCACCACACCCGTGCCCGATTTCGCCGCCGACTTGCTCTCAAACCGCACGTCCAGCTCCGTCTCAGCATCGGCCTCGCCCAGCGTCACATGCTCGCCGTTCATTATCAGCGATGCCCGATCCAGCCAAGCGTGCTTTGCCTTAAGCCGGTCAAGCTTTGCCCCCTTGAACCGGGCGATCTCCCGCGAATTCTCAAATCCGCAAGTCTCCCCAAAACTCCGCGAAAGCTCCGACGCAACGATGTAAACTTCGCTCTCGCCTTCAAGCGGCTGAACTTCGATCGCCGAATACTCAAACTCCGGATGCACCGCGATCCCCAAGTTCGCCGGCAGCGTCCACGGCGTCG
>JACDAK010000049.1 GCA_013695495.1 Blastocatellia bacterium
CCGCTTTCTTAATGCTTTGGGCGTCAAGAGCGAACCGGACTGGCAGCGGCAAGTGCATGCCGCAGTGACGCGTAGTTATCACGCAAACACTTACCTTTTTACGACGCTTACTAATCTCATCGGCCGGCAATTCACGGGCACGCATATGACGTTCGGTGCGGTGCATGAGATGACGACCGGACAGGCGTATCGGCGGATGAGCGAGCTAGCGGGGCACCCGATCTTGACGAAGATACTGACGGCGATCATTCGCGAAGAGTCTGCGCATACGCAGTTTTACTGGAGCATGGCGCGGCTTGAGCTTAGGAAGAGCAACTTTGCGAAAAGGCTGGCGCGGTTTGTCGTGAAGAATTTTTATTACCCGGTGGGGCAAGGTTCGCTGGCGGCGGACCGTACACGCTACACAGTGGGCCTGCTTTTCAACGAAGATGAATCGCTCGATTCCCTCGATACGACCGTTACCCGCCGATTGCAGCAGCTCCCCGGCTTTGAGGGCGTCGACACCGTGACGCGTACGATCGGCGCCGTTGCGGGGTCAAAGCTCACCGCCTCACGTTGAACTAAATCTTTGCAACTGCCGCATCACTCACCGACAATACAGGTATGCAAATAAACGAGCGCGTTCTGCGTCTTAACGACGGCGTGGTGAACCCGCAGGCGCGTTATGTCCTTTACTGGATGCAGATGTACAAGCGGTCCTCGCACAACCACGCGCTCACGTGGGCGATCAGACAGGCGAACGATCTGCGGCTTCCGCTGGTGGTTTACGAGGGACTCAAATATTACTACCCGTGGGCGAGCGACCGGCTTCACACTTTTATCCTGCAAGGCGTCGAGGAGCGTCGGCGGGAGTTTGCGGAGCTTGGCATCCGTTACGTTTTCTATCTGCAAAAAGACGCGGCGGATCCCCGGCAAGTTGTTGCGACCCTGGCGCGGGACGCGGCGATGATCGTCACCGACGACTTCCCTTGTTTCATCATTCCCGGGCATAACCGGCGAGTCGCCGAGCTCTCCGACGTTCCGGTTTATGCTGTCGATTCGAACGGGATCATTCCGATGTCGAAGTTTGTGAAGGAGGAATACGCCGCGTACACCATCCGGCCGAAGATCCACAAACTTTTGCCCGCGTATTTGAGGCCGTACGATGAGGATCGGGTCGAGATCGATTCGACCGGGATCGAGGTCGATTGTCCTGATACCGCCGTTTCGCAGGAAAACATTGCCGAATTGGTTGCCGCGTGTGACATCGATCATTCGGTGGCCCCTTCGCGTGTGTACCCGGGTGGGAGCGCGGCGGCGCGGGCTCGCCTCGGCAAATTTGTGAGTGATATCTTGCCGCGCTATCACGAAACGCGGAGCAAACCGGACGTCGACGGCTCGTCGCGGCTCTCGGCGTATCTGCATTTCGGATCTATCTCGGCGCTTCAGATCGGGTTGGCGGTGCAGGAAGCGAAAGCGCCCGAGGAAGCGAAAGAAGCTTACCTGGAAGAGCTCATCGTGCGGCGGGAGCTGTCCTTTAATATGACGCGGCACAACGCGGCGTACGATTCGCTAGCCGCGCTTCCCGCGTGGGTGCACAAAACGATGCGGGAACATGCGAATGATGAACGGCCGGTGGTCTATTCGCTCGAGCAACTAGAAAATGCGCAGACGCATGATGAACTTTGGAACGCGGCGCAGCTCGAAATGACCGCGACGGGAGAGATGCACAACTACATCCGGATGCTGTGGGGCAAAAATGTGATCGCGTGGACGCGGACGTATGAAGAGGCGTTCGAAACCCTGGTCCATTTGAACAACAAATACTGCCTGGACGGGCGCAACCCCAATTCGTACGCCGGCATCCTGTGGTGTTTCGGCAAACACGACCGCCCCTGGTTCGACCGGCCCATATTTGGAACGATGCGGTACATGGCGAGCCACAGCACCGGGAAGAAATTTGGCTCCACGGCCTATATCGAGTGGGCGAAGACCCTTTGAACCACTGACGGCTGTATTTTCGCCCTAGCACTCACTCTCCACGCCTGCGCTCTGACTAAGAACGTTCACGCACTCACCCGGAGCTCTTCCGCACGGACTCGGAGCTCCATCGCATCGACCTTCGTCGCCCGCGCCCTGACCTTCCGCTCCTGAGCACTTACTCATCGCGTTAGCGCGGTCACCCATTGCGCTAGCGCAGTCAGTCGTTGCGCTAGCGCAGTTACTCGTTGCGTTAGCGCAGTTACTCGTTGCGTTAGCGCGGTCACCCATTGCGCTAGCGCAGTTAGTCGTTGCGCTAGCGCAGTTACTCGTTGCGCTAACGCAGTTACTCGTTGCGCTAGCGCAGTCACTCATTGCGCTAGCGCAGTCACTCATTACGCTCGCGCAGTCACCGGTTGCGCTAGCGCACTTACTCGTTGCGCTAGCGCAGTCACTCGTTGCGCTAGCGCAGTTAGTCGTTGCGCCGGCGCTTTGAGGCCCGGCCGGGGCGATTTTAGGGGTTTCGACGCATTTTTGGCTAGATGATGGGGGCGGACGTCCATCCGCTGAGCTGCGTGTAGGCTTCGTGGTCGAGCCATTGGCCCTGCCAATCGTACACCTGGAGGGGTTTAAAGCGCTTTTTGTAGTCGTAGAATGACGCGCCGGAGTAGGAGTAGCCGAGGTAGTAATGGCGCTTGCCCGCGGCCCGGGCGAACTCGATCTCTTTGAGCATCGTGAAGATCCCGAGGCCCCGCGCCGCTTCGTCAGGTTCGTACATCCCGTAAACGCCCGAGATCGCGGTCGCTCCGACATCCACAAAGCTCTGCGCGACCAGCCGGCTGCCGGAAAATACGTTAAGCTGCAGCGTTTCGCACGGCGAGAACTCGGCGGCGGGCGGGAGGAAGTTGTGAATGGATTCGGGAATGCCGAATTTGAATCGTTGCTTGTGACGTTCGAACATCTCCACCGATCCGCGGGTCAGCGAAAGCGGGCCGAAGCTGACGTCGAGGTCGTCGTTACGCCGGAGGATGCGACGCTGGCTCTTTGTGAGCGTGACGGAGCTGAGATCGATGCGGAGCGGCTGGACGCGGCGTATCTCGTTGTCGTGGATGCCGAGATTGTAGCGAAAAAAATGGCCGCCGAAGTGCCGCCAGCCTTCCGCCCACAGTTTGTCGATCTGTTCGGGAGAGAGGCGCTCGGCGAAGAACTCCTCGTTGATGAATTGAAGGTCGGACCCAAGCATCGGCCGGTCACAGCTTACCAATTTACGCTGCCTTCTTTCGACGTATCGATCTGGGCAAGGCCGCTGCCGTCGTCGTAAAAGAAGATCTTCATATTATCGAAGAGAAACTCGTGCGTTTCCGGATTGGAAACATCGAGCCCGTAGTGATTGATGAGCTGCATCTGCTTTTTCTGCCACTCGGCCCAGCAATCCTTGCACATCTCTTCGCCGATCTTGGCACCGAGTTCCGTGGGAACAGGCGCGTAGCCCAGCGGGTCACCCTTCTGCCCGCAGCGGGCACATATAAATTTGTCACCGAATATAGCCATTTCTACATTCTAGCAAAGATTGTCGTGGCCAAACACCGTTCGAGTGACCCCGATCACTTCACCTCAATACCGGGTTCGAAGTTCTCGTAGGTGCCGTCGGGTTTCTTTAACTCCACTCCCTCGAGCATCCATTTCCGTCCCGATTAAAGATGCTTGCACTTCCCTCGCCCGGTGGGATGTTTACAACTTCGCCGGCTTTGTCCTTAAATCGGAAGCCTTTGTGCGAAAGGTCCAAGGTTATCAAGCGGCCCGACGAGCTGGATTCAACTCCCACGATTTCCAGAGTGTTCCCTGGGTCGTTCTGTTTTGCAAACGTGTTTACGGCAGCAGGAATTGTATCCGGCGCCGGCTTGGTCGGATTGAATAACGAGCTGCAGCTAAGAAGTAAGCCTACGAGAGGTACAAGTGTAAGAAGTTTCAGTTTCATACAGTGTGATCTTTGTCTCGGATGTATCGGATGTCGTTGTGCGAACACGATATAGTATGGCTGCGCGTTTGTCTAATCGGCTAATGACTCGCCATCTTTATCACTTCAAGGACATCTTTGTCCGCCGGTCGGAAGAGACTCAGGGTCTGGACCTTGTGGTAGGCGACCTTGCCTTCGCGGTCGATGACGACCACGCCTCGCGCCGAGCGGCCGGGCAGCCACGACTTCATGCCGTACGCCTTCGAGACCTCGCCGTCCGCGTCGGAAAGAAGCCGGAGGGGCAGTTCGTTCTTCTCCGCGAAACCCTTGTGGGATTCGACCGAATCGGTGGAGATCCCGACCACCTCCGCCCCGGTCGCCTGATACTCCGACCAATGATCACGCACCGAACAAAGCTGCGCCGTGCACACGGGCGTGTTGTCGCCGGGGTAGAAGAGCAGCACGACAGTAGTGCCGCGATGATCGGCGAGCGACCACGGGTTGCCGTCGCCGCCGGTTAATGTAAAATCGGGTGCTGCGCTGCCTGTTTTCATGTGGATCGTTTTCTCCTCGCCTCCATTATGGCGAAAATCACCGCCACAATAAACGGCACGATCGAGAAAAAAGAGTTCTGGCTATGCCCACATTTTATATGACATCGGTTCTCCACTTAGCCGGAAGCAGTTTTATCTTATCGCGCAAAACTGGATCAAAACGATAGGCCTGTCACGCTTGAAAAGGTAGCTTTCTGAAAAGAGCTCGCTTTCGTTTTTTTCGCTTCAAAACAGATTTGTTGTCCTTGGTCGAGCATTTCCGTAGACTGCCTAATGTCTTGCCCGACCGCTAACGACTTCGAGCTGTCCCAGTTTCGTCGAACGCTCGAGATGTTTTCCGGCGAGTATTCCATAGCAATTCTTCGGCGCTACTAGCCTTAAAGGCGTTCTTCTCATTCGAAAGTTCTTCCCACGCGACCGAGACCTTCCAGTCTTGAGGTAAATTGAATCGAACGTTCATGTTTTGCAGATCCAGCATGGTAATGAAGAGAGCCGCGCCGATGAAAAAGACGCCATCGTCGCGCACGTAGGCTGCCTCTTTACTACCGAACGGCCATTTTGACTGATCGTGCTTGAGCTCGACCTCGTAGATCAAAACGGGCTTCTTTGGAAGAGGTTCCGGAATTTGCCATGCTCCGTCGCCAGAATGTTCGAGCTTGACGGCTTGTCCTTTCTCATCTTTGGCGGACACATTCCGTATAAAGATCGCCCATTTATCGGACAGGTGGTTCGCTCCCTCAGGGCAAACGACAGCATGTTTCCCGTCGGCAGAATCTCTGCTTTGACTCGCACCAGACGTATGTTGTCCGCAGATAACGAGACCGTGTAGACAGCGTCTGCAGTCGCTGGGTAAGCAGGGGAAGCCGCGACGAAGAGTGCGATAAGTATCATGTAATTAACTTCATATTAATTGAGGAAAAGAGGCTTTGTGTGTCTTCGCTCCAAACGACACAAGCATAATTTGAGATGCCGTAAATTTTGGATTCATTATTAAAACACCTGACAGGTGAATTTTGTGACAAGTAGGGATGAAGAGGAACTGCAATGTGTAAGGGAGTAAAGATCGGCTCTACTGAAAGTCTCGAATGTCTTTGAACGGTTTTTCTTTGTCGGTGAAGTCAGGGCGGTAGTAGTGGGATGCGGATTCGTATTCTTGCATGAAGCCTTCTTCGATGCCGAGGTCTTCGAGGAGGGCGGCGGCTTCGAACCATTCGCGTTCGGAGGTGCGACGGGATAGGAGGATGTAACGCGGATCGGTGGCGGCTTTGTGGGTTGGGTAATATTGTGCCATCAGAGATACGGCGGTTTGCGGGCCGAGTTCTTCGCGGATCCAGCGGAGATTTTCTTCGAGACCGGCGATGTCGTTGGGCAATACGAGCAGGCGGATGAGCAGGCCGCGTTTTAGAAGGCCGCCGGCGTCGAAATTGAGTTTGCTGCCCATCTGGCGGTGCATCTCCTTGATCGCGGCTCGGGCGAAAGTTGGGTAGTCGCGGACCTTCGAATACTGAAAGCCAGCTGCGGCGTCGGCGTATTTCAGGTCCGGCAGGTAAATGTCGACAATGCCGTCGAGGAGTCGTAGGACCGCGACCGAATCGTATGCATTTGTGTTGTAGACGATCGGCAGGTTGAAGCCCTGCTCGGCTGCGAGCAAGATCGTACGTGCCATTTGGGGTGCGAAATGAGTGGGGGAGATAAAGCCGACATTATGGCATCCGCGCGACTGGAGTTCGAGCATCATCTCGGCGAGCCGTTCGTGCGAGACCTCATTAGCTTTCTGCTCTTTCCAAGTTTGCGAGATCTGATGATTTTGGCAGTAGACGCAGCGGAGATTGCAGTTGCCGAAGAAGATGTTGCCGGCGCCGCGGGTGCCGGAGAGGCACGGTTCTTCGCCAAAATGTGCGGTGTAGCTCGATACAACCGGCAGACGGCCGGAGTAGCACGCGGCTATCTCGCCGGCGATGCGGTCATTGCCGCAATCTTTCGGGCACACGGTGCAGGAACGGAGAAGCTCCTCGAGCGCTTCAACTCTCGGGCGGAGCGTCTTCGCCTGCAAGAGCGCCTGATGCTTTGGAACGAAATCGTCGTCTGCCATGAACGTTGTAGGTGTATTTTCCAATGATCTCTTTGGGTGCGACGGCTTCGGCAAGTGCCCATGTGAAATCCATTTCGGCATTAACCGTCGCAGTAGCCATCCGTGTTTCGCGAAGCATCAATACGCTTCCCCATGCCAGATATAAGATACCAACGATGCCGATGGGGATCGGGAGCCAGCGATAGACTGCGACGACCGGAAAGACGCCGACCAAAGCGATGCTCACACTGGTTAGAACGAAGAAGCCGAGGCCGTAGTAGAAAGCGCCCATTGCCTTTTGCAGTATGCGGGCACGGCTGGTCACTTTATCCAACAAGGCCACAACCGTATCGACGCGGCTCTCGTAAAGAGGGATCGATGCTTTATCGTCGACCGTTATTAGCTCGCTAAGGCGTTTCTCGAGATCGCGCACACGGTCAACGACGCGGCCGAGCCTTGTGGAGGTTGAGAGCACGAGCGAACCGGTGGCGGAGATAAGCAGCGCAGGCGTGATCATCGCGGTTAGGAACTCGATGGTCGAGCTTAACGCTCGCGGATCAACATCAACCAGGTCGCCCGAAGCAAACATATGATTTATCCTATTGCGGAACCAACTAGGTGAATATTATGACCCAGCCGATGCAAACGCAAGGAACCGTTGTTAACCATAGATTTGAGAGCGAGGTGCTTCGCGGGAATCCGCTCGGTGACCCGCATGTGCGAGATCTTTTCGTCTATCTTCCGCCCGGTTATGAGGGTTCTACCGAACGTTATCCGGTGGTTTATTGCCTCACGGGATTCACCGGGCGCGGGAAGATGCTGCTGAACGATAACGCGTTCGGGCCGAACCTTGCCGAACGGATGGATGGGCTTCTCGCCTCGGGCAAGATCAGGCCGATGATAGCGGTGATGCCGAATTGTTTTACATACTACGGCGGCTCGCAGTACATAAATTCGACGGCGACCGGGCGATATGAGGATTATCTGATCGAGGAGATCGTGCCGGAGGTGGATGCGGCGTTTAGAACCGTTGCGGAACGTGAGGCTCGGTCCGTGATGGGGAAATCTTCGGGCGGTTATGGGGCATTGATGATGGGGATGAGGCATGCGGATACGTTTGGGTCGGTATGCTCGACAAGTGGGGACGCGTATTTCGATTATTGCTATCCAAATGATTTCGCAGCCACATTTCGAGCGTTGAAGGGGGACCCGGATGGATTTATGAAGCGGCTTTGGGCGGAGGAGAAGAAGCCGAAGGATTTTCATGCGGCGATGAATACGATAGGGATGGCGGCGTGTTATTCGCCGAATGGGGCATCGTTTGACTTGCCGTTCGATCTGGAGACGGGGCGAAATGCGGCAGGATGTCTGGGCACGGTGGCTGAGACACGACCCGGTGCGGCTTGTGGAAAAGTCTGTGGAAAATCTGAAGAGTTTAGGATTACTTTATCTGGATGCGGGGACACGGGACGAGTTTAACCTGGATATCGGGACGAAGATACTGTCACGCAGGCTGAGCGAGTTTGGGATCCAGCAC